>NZ_FXYI02000083.1:0-15343 GCF_900184915.1 Clostridium sp. HV4-5-A1G
ATCAGAATAAGGCATAATAGATCTAGTACTTTCTCGTGGTATCTGATATGTGTATAATAGACAGATTATATAATTTTAAAACTTGCAATTTAAAATTAACAAACTTTAAATATTATACTGAATTAAAGAATTAACATCATAATTTTTCAATTTTTCTCTTCCCTTAAGATCAGTCAACTCTATTACAAATCCTATAGTTACAATTACTCCGCCCGCTTCTTCCACTAATTTAGCAACAGAATTGGTGGTACCTCCAGTTGCAAGTAAATCATCAATTATCGCAACCCTCTGTCCTGGTTTTATTGCATCCTTGTGCATTTCCAATTCATCATTGCCGTATTCCAGAGAATAGGTGACTTTTAAAGTGTCACAGGGCAGCTTTCCCTTTTTTCTCACAGGCACAAAACCAGCATCTATAGCATAGGCTACAGGTGCTCCAAATAAAAAGCCTCTTGCTTCAGGTCCAACTACTATATCTATATTTTTATTTTTTAAATAGGATGATATTCTATCTACGGTATATTTAAAAGCCTCTTTATCTTTAAGCAAAGTAGTTACATCTTTAAAACTTATCCCCTTCTTTGGAAATCCTTCTATTACCCTTATACTGTTCTTTAGATCCACTTGTACTCCCCCTCAAAAATAGCTTTATTGTTTTACAATTGATTTTTAACCCCAATGAAATATAATCTTCTACCTTATAATTATATATTAAATATTGACAAATATTCAAGTCACAGCATTTATATCCTTATACAATTTCATTTTTTAAATATTTCGCTATCTGTTCTGCTCTATCCATATTTTCCGTTATAAAAAGTTCCACTGTAATTCTGGCATTATCTATATATCTCTTATTTTTAATTGAACGCATCATTTTATTTGAAAGTTCACATATACTTTTCCAATTTACACTGGAAATATTATTTATTTTAAGCAGGGCTTTTACTCCATAATTATTTGTGTAATTTATACAATATATGCCCTGATTCACCATAATTTCATTTTCACCGCTTACATCGGCCTGTTTTGAAAGAATCCCCAGCGCCACAAGATCCAGATATTTCCCTACGCATTTCATTTCATAATACATTGATATGGCCTGACATAATTTAAAGGTCACTCCCACTGCAGTTAAATTCTTATAAGGATATGTACACTGCTTTTGGTTTGGATCTATAATAATTGTTTCCGGTAAGATTTCTTCACTACTATGATAATCTGTTATTATAACATCAATTCCTAAATTTTTACATAGTTTTACCTGAGGAACAGAGCTGATCCCACATCCTGCAGTTATCATAAGCTTGGTACCTAAAAATTTTATATGGTTTTCTATTATATCTGATTTTATACTAGAATCATCAACTTCATCAGATATAAAATATTCCACATCCGCATTTAGATATTTGAGTACAAGTAACAACAGAGACACTGAAGTTATACCATCTAAATCGCAAGTACCATAGATCACTATTTTTTCCCTTTCATTTACAGCTTTTATTATTCTTTTTAAAGCCTCTCCCATATTTTTTAAAAGGAAGGGATTTTTCATTCCTATAAAATTAAAATGCTGTATGTTTTCCTTTTGCATCTCCATAATAAAACCTCCAAATTTATCGAAAGCACTTCTATTATAAATGATATTGTCTTCTATTACAAACACAGTATGACTAGATTTTCCACAATAAAAAAATCCAAAGTTTCAATATACTCTGGATTTTTTATTTTATCATATTGAATGTACATTTTAAATAATTAACTAAGTCGTTTTATTAAGTTTTCTCCTATTGGCCAACATATGTTTTTTTATCATAACCCAACACGGACTGGCAATGCATATGGAAGAATAACATCCTGTAATTACACCTATGAGAATAGGCTCTGAAAATACCCTTACGGAAGGGACCAAAATATACACAGAAGTTAGAGTTATTACAACGGTGAGTACAGTATTTATAGATCTGGCAAGTGTCTGTGTGACACTTGCATCTGCAACGATCATAGGATCCACTCTTCTCATGTATCTTTGATTTTCTCTTATTCTATCAAAAACAACTATAGTATCATGAATGGAATATCCTATAACTGTAAGTGCTGCTGCTATAAAATTGGAATCTATAGAAACCCTAAGTACTGCATAAACAGACAGCATTACAAGTACATTGTGAACAAGAGATATAATAGCCGCCATACCAAAACTGAGTTCAAATCTTATGCCTATATATATAAACATGGCCACTATTGCTATCACGACAGCTTCTATAGCTTTTACTCTAGTTTCCTTTCCTATAACAGCTCCTATATTTTCCTGATTTGTCAAGCTGCTTTTTTTATACTTGGCTTTAACATCTTTCACAATTTTGCTTATCTCATCATTAGTAAGAGAAGTAGCTTTTATGGTTATGGATTTATTGTCGGATTTATTGGATTGAAAATCAACAGAGTATTTCTTTACTATGCTGTCCACATCTGCTTTGTCAAAATCTGTGCCTAAATTTATCTCCACTATAGTACCGCCTTTAAAATCCAGTCCATATTCCAGTCCTTTTGTAGCCATGGTAAATATTCCAATAATAATTATTATAAGGGAAATAGTAAACCATATCTTTCTTTTTTCAACAATTTTATATATACCACTCATGTTATTTTACTAACCCCTTTCTAAAATCATGTACACCAAAAGTCCCAATAGTTTGTTTGTGGTTAAACCATCCCATATTGGCTACCAATTTCATAAGGGTTCTGGTTACAGTTACTGCGGTAAACATACTTAAAGCTACACCTATGATCAGGGTAAGGGCAAATCCCTTTACGGAACCCGTTCCCACATTATACAGCACAAAACCGCATATAATAGACGTAATGTTTGAATCCAGAATCGAGCTCATGGCCCTCCTAAAACCGGCATCTATAGATGCCTTAACTGACCTTCCACTTTTAAGTTCTTCTTTAGTTCTCTCAAAGATAAGTATATTGGCATCTACTGCCATTCCTACCGTCAAAAGAAACGCCGCAATACCAGCCAATGTAAGGGTCACATTTACGCCAGCAAAAGCCGCCAAAACTATGTATACATACAGTGTAAGTGCTATATCTGCAATAAGTCCCGGAAGTCTATAATATAAAAGCATGAACAGCATTACAAGTCCTATTCCAATTTTACCCGCCAATAAACTAAGTGGGAGGGCATTGGCTCCTAGAGATGCACCTATAGTTTTAACCTGAACCGGTTTTACCGTAACTGGAAGTGCTCCTGATTTTATAAGATCAGCCTGCCTTTGTGCCTCCTGAAGAGTCTGGTTTTTACCGCTTATGACGGCTCTTCCATCGGTTATATGTGCATCCACCTGTGGATTGGTAAGCATGTCATTATCCAAGTAAATTGCTATTTTTTGTCCCATAAATTTTTGAGTGGCATCTGAAAACTTTTTGGCTCCCTGCTGGTTTAATTCCAGATTTATCACAGCTTGATTTCCATTTGTAGAATCAATGGAAGCAGTAGCATCTTTCACATCTTTACCGGTAAGTATGGTTTTATTGTCAGGGCCTACAAATTTAAGTTCACCGGTTTTTGCCACACCATCTATTACCTCTTTGGCATCAAATTTTCCCGGTATGTCAATTCTTATTCTCTTCTGTCCTTCCCTGGCCACCACTGTTTCACTTACTCCTAATTTATTAACTCTCATAGACAAAAGTTCCACAGTTCTGTCCATGGTCTTTTGATCCACATTATTTCCCTGAACTTCTTCAAGTACAGAAACTCCACCTTGAAGATCAAGTCCCCTATTTATAACTTCACCAAAAGGTTTAAGTTTATATCCTCCTAAAGTCACTCCATATGCTCCCGAATAAGCTAAAAAACCTATCAGAATTATACATAGGAAGAAAACTATGGTACTTTTCCCCTTAGATTTCATCTTTATCCTCCTCAACCTGTAAATAAATACTATTTTTTTACAACAGTCCACATTAGAAATTATATTACTTAAGAAAAACAGCGTCAATACTATGAGCCCAAATATAATGACTTTAAGTATTAACTTTATGTAAAATATATTCCTATTTTTTCATGATTCTGACCTTAAGTGCAATAGCACACTCAATTCTCTTTTTCTGCATTTTACATCCCAGTGAATAGGGTTCTCTCATATCTCCATTGAAATTGTAATTATTAGCCTGACATCCGCCGCTGCAGTAAAACCTTGCCCAACACTGTTTGCATTTGGGTTTATTATATATATGGGCCGTCTTGAACTTTTGAACAATATCCTCCCTTAAATTATTCCAATCATTTAAATTTCCCATTTTAAAATCTTCATTACCCACAAATTGATGACAGGGGTATATGTCTCCATCGGGAGTTATAGCCACATACTCATGTCCTGCTCCACAGCCCGATATTCTTTTATATACGCAGGGTCCCCCTGTAATATCTATATTAAAATGATAGAATTTAAACTTTCCACCATTTCGAAGCATTTCTTCATACAGCTTGTCATACTGCTCATAGATAGTTGGCAGATCCTCCTCCCTTATTGAGAGTGGGTTGTCCTTAGGAAGCACTACAGGTTCTATGGATATTTCATCAAATCCTTCATCTGCAAGATATTTTATGTCTTTGAAAAAATCCGTATTTTTTCTGGTAAAAGTTCCCCTGACATAGTATTGTTTAGATTTATCCCTTATTTTTACCATCTTTTTGATTTTGGGCAATATGGAGTCAAAGGTTCCACTTCCATCTATCCTCACTCTCACTCTGTCATTTACTTCTTTTCTTCCGTCAATACTCAACACTATATTCCCCATATTTTTGTCCAGATAATCTATTATTTCATCATTTAAAAGTGTCGCATTAGTAGTCATGGTAAACCTTATACTCTTATTGTGTATCTTTTCTTGAGATCTTGCATAATCCACAATCTGCCTTACAGTATCAAAAGCCATGAGGGGCTCTCCACCAAATAAATCCACTTCTATATTTTTCCTAGGTCCTGATTTTTCTATGACAAAATCAATTGCTTTTTTTCCAATATCAGCAGACATAAGCTTTCTGCTTCCCTTATATTCGCCTTCATCTGCAAAACAATACTTACACCTTAAATTGCAATCATGCGCAATGTTTAAGCACAATGCCTTTATAAATGATACCGAATTGTCATTTTGCAACGCAATATTTTCATAGAGATCTTTAGAATACAGTATATCCCCTTTAATTAATTCCTCTATCTCTCCATATGCCTCCACAATATCCTCTTTTTCATATTTATCTTTGAGCATTTCCAGCGTCTCTTCAAGACCAGGCGGTTTTTCATCATCCAGGATATCATACACCAGCTGGTCAACTTCATGAAGTGCCCCGGAGTTTACATCCAATACATATCGATATCCACCCTGTACAAATTTATGAATATTAGCCAAATTATTCCCTCCTATAATACACTTATCTTTACGATGACATAAATTTTAGGCAGTAACTTTTTATCTGTTACTGCCTAAAATTTATATTAATTTTCACAGGCCAAATTGGCAACGGTACAGGAAGTTTTGCACGCCGACTGGCAGGAATTAGCACATTCTCTGCAACCTGGCTTTTTTAGGCTATCTCTTATATTAGAATTACTTATAGTTTTTATATGCTTCATATTAAACTCCTCCAATTAATAATATATCGTTTAGATTATAACATAAATCAATTTCAAAATAAAGCCGGACTATAAGTACCTATTGCAAGTTAATTCCAATCATTCCAGATAAGGCCCCCACTATTAGTGCAAGTACTAATCTCTTAATTCCATCTACACCTATCACAGCAGAATTTCCCGAAATAACAGAAACTACATATAGTATAAATAGATATAAAAGAGTAACTATAATACCTATAAGCCATCCCTTTTCCCCTATTTTCCTCACTGCATAAATGGAAGCGTACATTATACTGAGTATTGTCGTAATAAGATAAACTATATAACTTACCTGACTGCTGACTTCTATAAAAGTCATTACAACGGCAAAGATCAAAAGCAAAATCACAGTAATTATAAATCCTCTAATAACTCCTTCTATAGCAGAAAGATAATTATTACTTTTTTCCAAATTAAAACACCTCCTATCTAATAGTATCTATGTAGACAAAAGGCGCTTTATACCTAAATTTTAAACTTCTTTTCTTTGAATTTATTTCTATTTACCCTTATTAGAATTTTCTGAGCTTTTATCATCTGAAAGGACATTTAACACCCCTGTCTTGTCAAGTTTTATCTTTATTCTGTCAGGTCCTGTCTGAAGTGTTATAAAACTTTCATTTTCTCTGATATTTATAATTTTACCTACTATACCACCTTTAGTCATAACCTCATCATTGACTTTAAGATTACTCAACATAGCATTGTATTTTTTTCTTCTCCTGCTCTCTGGTAAAAATATAAGCAAGTAAAAAATTACCACTACAAATATAAATGGTGATATCCTAACTAATAAATCCAACGCTTTCACCTCCTTATAAAATAGTTCTTATTTAACTTTTGTGTTCCCATTGATTAAGCTTTTCTCTTTTATATGAATGAAAATAATCTCCATCAATAGCATCTCTTATTTCCTTCATCATATTATTATAAAAATATAGGTTGTGGATCACACAAAGTCTCATAGCCAGCATTTCCTTTGCCTTAAACAGATGTCTTATATAAGCTCTGCTGTAATTTTTACAAGTGGGGCAGCTGCATCCTTGATCAATGGGATTATCATCTAATTTATACTTTGCGTTTAAAAGATTTAATTCACCTTCCGATGTAAATACATGGGAATGCCTTCCATTTCTTGCAGGGAGGACACAGTCAAAAAAATCCACCCCTCTTTCCACTGATTCAAGTATATTTTCCGGTGTGCCCACCCCCATCAAATATATGGGTTTATTCTGCGGAAGATATGGTATGACACTTTCTAAAATCCTGTACATTTCCTCATGAGTTTCCCCTACTGCCAATCCTCCAATGGCATACCCTTCCAGATCCATTTCGCTTATTGTTTTAGCATGTTCTATTCTTATGTCATCATATACTCCACCCTGATTTATTCCAAAGAGCATCTGCTTTTTATTTATAGTATCAGATAGAGAATTTAATCTGTCAAGTTCTATCTTGCACCTTTTAAGCCATCTAGTAGTCCTCTTCACTGAATCTTCAACATAATCTCTCGGGGAAGGATTTTTCACACATTCATCAAAAGCCATGGCTACAGTAGACGCCAAGTTGCTCTGAATTCTCATACTTTCTTCAGGTCCCATGAATATCTTTCTGCCGTCTATATGGGAATTAAAATATACCCCTTCTTCTTTTATTTTTCTTATATCAGACAGTGAAAATACTTGAAAGCCGCCTGAGTCAGTTAAAATGGGTCTATCCCAATTCATAAATTTATGTAATCCGCCCAGCTGCCTAATGATTTCATCTCCCGGTCTTAAACTCAGATGATATGTATTGGACAACTCTATTTGACAGCCAATTTTTTTTAAATCCATAGTTGAAACCGCACCCTTTATAGCCGCTAAAGTACCTACATTCATAAATACCGGAGTTTGA
This sequence comes from Clostridium sp. HV4-5-A1G, assembly GCF_900184915.1. Lineage (NCBI taxonomy): Bacteria > Bacillati > Bacillota > Clostridia > Eubacteriales > Clostridiaceae > Clostridium > Clostridium sp. HV4-5-A1G. Next base: position 7,584 of record NZ_FXYI02000083.1, read on the forward strand.
ACCACGCCATGGGTAGTAACAAACTCACCTCTCCTTATTCTTCCACATTTTTTCAGTAATTTATACATCGAAACACCTCATATTTATACAATTCACAATGCACAGCCTAAATTTTTATACCTGACTCTTAAAATCACTTGATAAACATGGCATCTCCAAAACTGAAAAACCTGTATCTGTTTTTTACCGCTTCCCGGTATGCATTTAATATATTTTCTCTCCCACATAGTGCACTTACCAGCATTATGAGGGTAGATTGGGGTAAATGAAAATTTGTTATAAGCTTATCTACTATCTTATACTTATAGCCCGGATATATAAATATATCTGTCCATCCTGACTGTTCTCTGACTCTTCCATCTTCATCCGCTATGGTTTCAAGAGTTCTGCAGGATGTGGTTCCCACAGGAATTACACTGTGCCCGCTTTCCCTTGCTCCGTTAATTACATCTGCAGTTTCCCTCGACATACGGTAGTATTCAGAATGCATATCATGGTCTTCAACATTTTCAACCTTAACCGGTCTAAAAGTTCCAATACCCACATGTAAAGTCAAAAAAGCAAGTTTAACTCCCTTATCTTCTATTTTTTGGAGTAAATCCTCTGTAAAATGAAGTCCAGCCGTAGGGGCTGCCGCTGAACCTTCTTCTTTAGAATAAACCGTCTGATACATTTCCTTGTCTTCCAACTTTTCCTTTATATAAGGCGGCAAAGGCATTTGCCCAAGTTTATCCAGTACTTCTTCAAATATTCCCCTATATTCAAATTTAACTATCCTATTTCCGTCTTTCTTTATCTGAGATATTTCAGCTTTCAACTCTCCATCTCCAAAATCAAACCTGTCTCCAATCCTAGCTCTTCTTCCCGGCTTAACCAGTGTTTCCCAGCTGCCATCCTCATTTCTCTTTAACAGCAAAATTTCCATTTTTCCGCCGCTGCCCTCTTTTTTCCCTATAAGCCTTGCAGGTAAAACCCTGGTATCATTTAAAACAAGACAATCTCCCGGATTTAAATAGCCTATTATATCCCTAAACACCTTATGTTCTACTTTTCCTGTCTTCTTGTCCAATACCATAAGCCTTGCTTCATCTCTCTGTTTTAATGGATGTTGTGCAATCAGTTCCTTAGGTAAGTAAAAATCAAAATCCGTAACTTTCAATAAATTTCACTCCGTTTCGTTTTGTCCACGATGACTGTATTGTTTTCTCTTCAATGTGCCACCTTTTCTAGTTTTATTAAAATGTCTGTAGGCACTATCAGATGCCATTCTCCCCCTAGGTGTTCTTATTATAAAACCCTTCTGAAGCAGATAGGGTTCATACACATCTTCTATAGTATCCAATTCTTCTCCTATAAAATAAGCCAGTGTCTCTATTCCCACAGGTCCTCCATTGAAATTGTCAATTATAGCCTTTAATATTTTATTGTCTATACTGTCAAATCCCTCTTCATCCACTTCCAATAATTTTAAAGCAAGCTTGCTGGTCTCAACATCTATTGTTCCATTACCTTTTACCTCTGAATAATCTCTAACCCTTTTCAAAAGTCTATTTGCAATTCTCGGTGTTCCCCTGGACCTTTTTCCTATTTCCAGGGCAGCTTCATATTCTATATTTATATCGAGTATCTCTGCAGATCTAATTATAATTTCACTGAGCTCCTTTTCTCCATAAAACTCCATGGGACATAACATTCCAAATCTATCCCTCAGTGGAGATGTCAAAAGTCCTATCCTAGTAGTAGCTCCTATTAATGTGAATTTAGGAAGATCCAGTCTTATGGATTTTGCAGCCGCACCTTTTCCTATAACTATATCAAGTGCATAGTCTTCCATAGCAGGATACAATATTTCCTCTACGCTTCTATTTAATCTGTGTATTTCATCTATGAAAAGCACATCCATATCATTTAAACTGGTAAGTATTGCAGCTAAATCCCCCGCTCTCTCTATAGCCGGACCAGAAGTAACTTTCAAATTCCCTCCCATTTCCATGGCAATTATATTTGCAAGAGTGGTTTTCCCAAGTCCCGGCGGTCCATAGAGAAGCACATGATCTAGTGCTTCTTTTCTGTTTTTCGCAGCTTCTATAAATATATTAAGCTTATTTTTCACCTTGTTTTGTCCTATATATTCACTAAGTCTTTTAGGTCTTAAACTATGCTCGTTTTCAGCATCACCCTCCATATTAAATGGAGTGACTATTCTATTTTCCACACCCATCACCTAGCCTAATCCATTAAAAATTTCAAAGCTTCTTTTATCATAACTTCAATAGAACTATTATTATTTATGGCTTTCAATGCACTGTTTGCCTCCTTTTCAGAGTATCCAAGGGCCTTGAGAGCTTCTACAACTTCAGAAGTGGTTTTGCCTTCACCAAGCTCTTGACAATTATTCTCATGATCCCCGATTTCCTCTGGGGATACTTTATCTTTTAATTCCAAGATAATTCTCTGCGCAGTTTTCTTTCCTACTCCGGGAGCCCTCACTAAATTCTTTTCATCTCCAGATATTATAGCATACTTTAAATTAGCAACATTACTTATGGATAGGAGCGAAAGTGCTGCTTTAGCACCTATTCCATTTATAGTCAAAAGAAGATTGAACATGTTTATCTCCTCTTTCGTCAGAAAGCCATACAATCCTATAAAATCTTCCCTTACTATTTGCTGCAGATACAACAATATGTTTTCACCTATTTTAGGGGTGTTAGCAATAGTACTACCTGACGTATTTATTTTATAGCCTATGCCATTGTTTTCAACTATAATATAATCTCTACTCACGCCTCTATATATCCCCTTTATATACTCATACATCTAAAATTCCCCCGTAAAATATTGAAAATCATATAAATATTATAGCACATATTATACTTTATCATTTTGAATACCTCAGTTCAAGTGATAATTATATAGAACCAGGCTCCTTTACCTAAAAAAGCCTTAAAGGCTACTATTCATAGTCTTCAAGGCGTGCTTCTGCTTCTTCTCTGGTATTACACTGAAAATATTTGTCTCCCTTAGTCAAAAGTTTAATATCTTCTTCTTTCAACCTATTCGTACTTATACTTGTAATATCTCTTTTTTCATTTTCTATAAGCATATTTCCCTGTTTATCTGTTTTATATATAGCTATAAATCCATTTTTTATTCCCAATACATATTTATTAGGAGCATATTTGTCTACATTTTTTATTAACACTATTTCTCCTGCACTGAATTTTTCTACCTTATATCCTACATCCTTATAAGCTTTTTCAACTTCACTTTTCTTCTTGCCAGCTAACTTTCCTGCCAATTCCTGTTTTTCTATCTGAACTTCTCCGCTTTTATCATATTTTATCTTGAATATTACTCTGGCATCATTATCAACAACACCGTTTATGGAAGAATTCACTTTTACAGTATCATAGGAATTCTTATTAGCTTGACTTAATTTCTTTTCCATATTTATATTTTGAAATCCCACTATACATATATAACAACTCAATCCAAAAATTAAAATAGTAAAAACAACTAAAATTGCCGTGCGAATTTTTCTTCTATCCACAATATCCCTCCTTTTCTGGATATTATAGACACTTTTATAAAAATTATACATGTTATTTCAATCTTATGCTGGTATAATTTTTACTGCAATACAATATGTCATTTTTAATGACTATATTGCCTTGATTATCTATTCTCCAAACTATTGCCCCCTTGTTTATAAGTCTGTTTTCAACTCTTTTATCCGGAGTTCCCACTCCATCACTCGTTATAATCGCCACTCTAGGTTCTACCCTATCCAAAAACCTATTCGTAGTACTTGTATTTAATCCATGATGGGGAACTTTAAGCACATCACATTTTTTAAGTTCGCCTGTTTTTAAAATATCTTCTTCTTCTGATCTCTCACAGTCTCCTGCAAATACATATTGTAATCCATTTACTTTTCCCTGCAGGACTATAGAATTATTATTTTCTACAGTTTTACTTTCACGAACCGGCCCGATTGCCTTAAGAACGCATCCATAATTTTTAATTTCCCAACCTCTTTTTATATATTCAACATCCACCCCCATTTTATTCAGCTTATCACTCATAATATTCTGGATATAGTTTCTATGATCTGGAAGATACACCTTACAAACTTTTCTGGACTGAGCTATTTTAATTATGCCTTCATAGTGATCATCGTGATAATGAGTGAGTATTATACCATCTATGCTTTTTACCTGATTTAAATCCAAATATCTTATAATTCTCTTGGTATAATAAGCAGCTCCTGTATCTATAAGATAATTTTTATCATCAGTTTTTATTAAAATACAGTCACTCTGACCAACTCCTAAAAAATGAACCTCATAATTTCCAAATTTAGCCAGAGCAACATTATCCATATACATTATAATTACAAAAATAATAGCTAATATTCGTTTCATACAAATTACTCCTCATAAATCGTCGCTATTATTATTTTTTACAATTAAAATTGTTATATTCTAAATTATAGGTGAGAAAATCTCATGACACATAGTACATATTTAAAATAGAAAAGTAAAAGTTCCTAACTCCATCAACAAAAATATTTGACAAAATTCCTATTTAGGTATACTATTAAAAAAATTAATAAATAAATCTTATCAAGAGCGGTGGAGGGACTTGGCCCTATGATGCCCGACAACCAACATTCTATTTAATGTATGGTGTTAATTCCAACAGATTATTCTGAAAGATAAGAAAAATTTTCAAGTTGTAACTTTAAAGCTGTTTTTCTTATGAAAAACAGCTTTTTTATTTTATACTATACACAATTAATAAGGAGGAAAATTTATGAGCAAAGAAACCAGCTTTATAACAAAATGCATTCACGTGGGAAATGGTATTGATAAAGAAACCAGGGCCATAAGGCGCCCAATAACCATGGCAAACTGTTACAGGCTTCCCGAAGATGCATCTTCAATCAACTGGAGTGATCCAAATCAGATATTATATACCAGAAACACCTCTGCAAATCAACTTTATCTTCAGCAAAGACTTGCCGCACTGGAAGGTGCAGAAGACTGCGTGGTCCTTGCAAGTGGTGTCGCTGCACTGGCAGGTGTGTTTTTTACTTTTCTTGACAAAAATTCACATGTGATCTGTTCAAATGTATCATACATAGCAGTTTACAGACTGTTAAACGAATATCTCCCTGAAAAATACAATATAGAGACATCCCTTGTAGATACCTCCAACCTAGAAGAAATAAAAAAGGCCATACACCCCAATACCAGGCTCATTCATGTTGAAACTCCAGGAAACCCCACCACGAGAATAAGCGACATTGAAGAAATTGCAAAAATTGCGAAATCCGCAGGAGCTCTACTTAGTGTTGACAGTACATTTGCCTCTCCATACCTGCAGCGCCCTCTTGAACTGGGAGCAGATCTTGTTATACACAGCTTGACCAAATATATAAATGGACATGGTGATGCCATGGGTGGAGCAGTGCTGGGCAAAAAAGATCTCACAGACAAAATTAAAGCCCAGGCTATGGTGAATCTGGGGGGAACTATAAGTCCTTTTAATGCATGGCTTATAATGAGAGGTGTTGTGACACTTCCCCTGCGTATGGAGCAACACAGCCATACCGCTCTCAAAGTCGCCCAATATCTGGAATCAAATCCTTCAGTGAAGTTCGTGGCATATCCGGGTCTTGAAAGCCATCCGCAGCATGAAATTGCCAAAAAACAGATGAAGCTCTACTCAGGAATTATAGCTTTTGCACTTAAAGCAGATGCGGAAACCCATAATAAATTTATAAATTCACTTGAGCTCATCGTTCCGGCAGTTTCCCTGGGACATGACGAGAGCCTGATTGTATACACTGGAGCAAGTGATGAAAGGATCAATTTCTATCCAGAAAATTTCAGAGATGGATACATAAGATTCAGTGTAGGACTTGAAAGTGCGGAAGACATCATTGAAGACTTAAAACAAGCATTGCAAAAATGCGGATTATAATAATACAATGCTTTCAAACTGGGGGATAATCCCCCTAGTTTTTATCCGAACGCTACCATTGCTGGCTACTCCCAACTTCTCAAAATGGGACATAAGCACTGCTGTGCGCCTGAATAAGGCAAAACGTATTATTTAACAATAAAAACCACTTTTGATATGAATATTATATATATATCCATATCAAAGATGGTTCATATGGTCCTTTACCCTTCAAATTCTTCAGGAAAATCAGCATTGTGATAAACATCCTGAACATCATCATCGTCTTCAAGTTTATCTATTAATCTCTGAACTTTTTCAGCAGTTTCCATATCAACAGAGATAGTATTATCCGGTATCATAGTAATTTCTGCTGACAAAAAATCAAGTCCATTTCCCTCAAGATTTTCTCTGACTTTCCCAAACTCCTCTACAGAAGTAATTATTTCAAAAACTTCCTCCTGGGCATCAAAATCCTCTGCACCGGCATCCAGGGCTTTCATCATGACATCATCTTCATCAATGTCATCTTTTTTCTCTATAATAATCTGACCTTTAGTTTGAAACATCCAGGACACACATCCATTAGCTCCTAGATTTCCACCGTGTCTTGAAAATGCAGCCCTTACACTGCTTGCCGTTCTATTTTTATTGTCAGTTAATGCTTTTACTATCACAGCAACCCCTCCAGGTCCATATCCTTCATAAACTATTTCCTCATAGCTTACCCCTTCCATTTCTCCGGCGCCTTTTTTGATTGCCCTGTTTACTGTATCCTGGGGCATATTATTTGCCTTAGCTTTTGCTATGACATCTCTTAATTTTGCATTGCTATCTGGACTTGAACCACCGGTTTTAGCCGCAATAGCCAATTCCTTTCCTATCTTAGTAAATATCTTACCTTTTTTCGCATCTGCCTTACCCTTTTTTGCCTGTATATTATGCCATTTTGAATGTCCTGACATATAAATTTCCTCCTAACTTACAGTTTATAACTATTTAATATTGATCATGCAAATTGTATTATATCATATAAAAGCAGATCACTACAAATATAAACGCATTATTCTTTAATCAGGTTATTATCAACTTTAAAATAAAATTCTTCATCTCCAACTATAAGTTCACATTTTCCATTGGTTACATCTATTATCTCATTTATCAGCAAATCAACATTTTCTAGAATACAATTTATTGACAATTGAACTTTGTCAGCATATTCAATATTCTCTATAGGAATAGACTTTTGTTCAAAAAAATGCTGCAATTTCCCCAAATCCTCGTAATTTATAGATATATCTATAGGTGAACCTTTTACTCTTTCCACTATCTTTGCACTGTCAATAGATAATACAGCAGATTTAGAATAAGCTTTTGCCAGCCCGCCTTTACCTAGAAGTATTCCCCCAAAATATCTTGTTACCACTGTGACAATATCTGTCAGCTTCTTTTTTTTAATCACTTCCAGGATAGGTATTCCTGCAGTTCCTTGAGGTTCTCTATCATCACTGTATCTTTGAATATTCATTTTTTCTCCAATTACATATGCATACACATTATGTGATGCTTTAGGATTTTGTTCTTTCACCCTATTTATGAATCTTCTAGCATCACCTTCAGTATATACTCTCTTTACGCTCCCTATAAATATGGACTTTTTTTCCTCAAATCTCGAACCAGCTTGATTTTTTACTGTAAAATATCCCATATTACCCCGCCTTTCAAAACATCCCTCATAAATTATTTCTTAAAAATATATAATAAACTATATAGTCATAAGACTATTTAAT
>NZ_FXYI02000084.1:0-15319 GCF_900184915.1 Clostridium sp. HV4-5-A1G
AAAATATAGTATTTAAAAAATTATTTTATTGTATTTTTCACTTGTATCTCTTTTGTCTGTTTTCTACCTTGAAACTTATGTAGAAAAGCAAAGATAAATGTAATTATGGGAGACACGTAGCATAATACCGCATAAGGTGCATATGAGATGGTTGAAATACCTGTTGTTATAAAAATAAATAGTGAATTTACGTTCCATGGAATAAGAGGAGCAATAATTGTTCCGGTGTCCGCCATAGTTCTAGCTAAAATACAATTTTTAACTTTTAACTCTTTATATTTATTGATTAAAAACTTTCCAGGAAGTATTATTCCAACACTTTGATCACTTATAATTGTTAAGGCACCACTTATAAGTCCTGTTTTTAAAATGAGTTCTTCACTCGATTTAATTTTAGAGGTTATTCTTTTAATTACTGGAATTATGAGTCCGGTTTCTTGAAATATGCTGCTTAGGGTGACTGCACCTGCTATTATAAGCAGCACAGATATCATGGATATCATGCCGCCGCTAACTAATACTGTATTCAATTGGACAAAATTAGTATTTATATTATAACCGTTTAATATGGCATTTATAATGTGATTAAAACCTTCTCTTTGAAAAACAATGGAAACAACTATTCCGGCAATTAATGCTAAAAATACTGATTTTAGCATTTTTATTCCCAAAAATAACATAATTATAATGCTTAATGGTAGAAGTAATATTAATGGTGAGACAGTAAAATTGCTGTTAATAGCATACATAAAATTATTTATATTAGAATTTTCAATAACTACACTGTATTTCTTCCCTATAAAATAATATACTGATGCGGATATAAAACAAGTTGGAAGTAATGTCTTTAGCATGGATGTTATAGCTTCTTTATACGCTATTTTTACGGTTTCAAGAGTGAGATTAAATAGATTTGATATTGGGGAACTCTTATCTGCTATAAAAGCTCCTGAAACTATAGCTCCTAAAAGAATATAATTTGGTATTCCAAATATCTTTGACAGTGCTAATAATGCAATTCCTACACTGCTTATGGTTCCAAATGCTGTGCCCATAAATATCGAAACTACTGATGTAAGTATAAAAGCAGAAAATAAAAAGTTTGTACCTTTCATATATTTGAGCCCATAGTATAACATAGTTGGTACAACTCCAGAAGACATCCATATGGGAATCATGGCTCCAATTAATGCCATTAAAATGAAGAGCGATTTACATTCATAAAGTCCTCTTTTTATCATGTTAAAGAGTTCAATTATTGAAAATCCACTTTTTCTACATAAATATATAGAAAAAATTATGCTTGCCATAAAACCATAAAATAGGAATGCATTTAATATAATACAGCTAATAATTGAGATAAGTGTAAATGTTAAAATAATATAAGTATATTTTTCGGGAATTTTGTTTTCATTCATATATCGTTCCTGCCAATCTCTTTTTAAATTAAAATTCTAAAAACTTAGTCATTTAATAGGCCGCTCCAGTATATTTCCCATGAGACTCTGAATTTTTGATTAAATCTTTCAATTCCCCCATATATTAATGCTACTAGCAGCCCGTCTAAAATAGTCATGAAAGAAAGAGTAGCTCTTTCAGCTTTTTTTGAAAAAGTTTCCGTATTAAAAAATAATTTATTTAATAGCTTTTCAAGTTCTGAGAAGTACAATTTAAAATTAAGGATAACTTCTTCTCTCAAATGAACTGGTGGCATATAGGCCATACGCAGTATAAACTTCATATTACATTCCTTATTATTTGTATAGCGTTCTTTAAGTTTTAAAATAAAATCTTCCAGGTAGTTTTTTAAATCAGGTTGATAATGAGAGAAATACTGATGCAAAAATTTAGTCTCCTCATTAATAACTTCTTCCATAACTGTAAGAAATAATTCATCTTTACTTTTAAAATGAGAATAAATTGATTGCTTTTTTATTCCTACTTCTTGAGCAATATCAGAAAGTGAAGCACCGTCATATCCCTTTTCTGTAAAATTTAGCAGCGCGGCTTTTTTTATTTCTGCAATAGTCATTTGACTACCCCCTTTACGATCGTTCGTAAGTATATAATACAGTAAATACCAAATGAAGTCAAGTTTAAAAATATGATACGAAAAGTTTTCCTGCTTTTTAGAGATGAGGATATTTATATAAAAAAAGCTTTCTGTAATAAATCAGATATCACAGAAAGCTTTTTCATCATTATCAAGCTAATTAGTTGGATTCAGGTGTACTCTCTCCTGTACTGCCGGAAGATGAGTTAGCTGAATTATTGTTTCCTGTAGTATCCCCAGAAGATGAATTATTTGAATTAGTATTTTCGCCATTATTACCAGAAGATGAATTAGTCGTTGTATTTGTATTTTCAGTATTGTTTTTATTATTTTTAGTACTTTCAGATGATGAGTTGTTTGAGCCCGTATTTTCAGTGCTATTTTTAGAAGATGAACTGCCTGAATTCGAATTTCCGTTTCCGGTGTTTTTATAAGACGAATTGGTTGTATTTGTGTTTTTAATTGTATTACTAGAAGGTGATTTAGTTGTACTGTTGGTTTTAGTTGATCCTCCTGTTGAATTAGTAGTAGGCTCTTTTTGAACAGTGCTATTTACTTCAGGTGTCTTTGAATTATTGGATTTTGCCTTTAAAAAAGCTCTACTTGAAAATCCCACAACTACAATTAAAGCAATTGATGCCATTGCTATTAATGCCTTCTTGTTTAAATCAGGTTTGAAAGTCTTTTTCCTTTTTTTATCACTTAATGCTTTGTTATTGTAGTTATAAGGCTCTTTATTTGTGGCTTTGGTATAATTGCCTTTTTCAGTTGGTTTTGAAACTGCATTAACTATATTTTTGGGTATATTAAGCAATAAAAATAGAAGCCCCCTTTGTTCCATGGATTCTATCCTTTTGAATTTTTCAGGTGATCTGAGTATGATAACAGGTTTAGCGAGTGGTGCACGTTGACCTTCTACGTAGAGTGTAACTGAAAATTTATCACCTTTACTCAAAAAGGGTATATTGACATCTAAAGTTTTATCTTTTATTGAAGAATTAAATTTCAGTCCCCTGGTTATCTTTGTTTCTGCAATTTTTAAGTTGTTTTGTTTATTTTGTATATCTAAGGTTATTTCATGGATTATCTTGTTTGATACATTGGCAACAGTTACAATGTATGCGAAAACTTTTTTACCTTCTAGATTCATTGAAATGGCATTTCCCACATGGCATAGTAATCTGGGTGCCAAGTTTTTATAATAGTCTAAGAGCAGTCCAGATATAAACGATATTACTATAGTTATAATTGCAGTTTTGATAACACCTAGCATATTAAATTCGCTTCCTTGCTTTTTATAATTATGTAAATAAATTATAAGATAGATATATATTTGTGTCAAATGGGCAAATCAAGATAATTCCTGGGTTTATGAACAAAATGTAAATGAGTTAATTATGATAGGTATCCGCTTTTGCCGCAATATTGACCTTGTTTAAGGGTAATGAAAAAAGTGGTATTTAGTATATAATTAAATATATGTGAAAAGTTAAAGGGATATGTTATAACACAAGACTAAGGAATGGGTATATATTAGAGAAATGTATATAGAAGATAGAAGGTTTTTTTAGACCTTCTATCTTTTGTGTTTTTTTAATAAATTTTGTAAAGTCTGTGCATGATAAGCTGATTTTTCTGCGAAATTTTTAAATATTTCGTTTATTTCCTTATTGTCTATTTTATCTGAGTACTGCTGATAATCTCTTACATTTTGTTGTTCATCCAGAATTTTTTTCTTTAATATGTCTTCTGTTGTTAAATTCATTTTTATCCTTCCTTTCCATTTATAGATTCTGTAATATAAAAAATATTATTCATTATGAGCTTCTTTTTAAAATGCATAAATTTTTACCACTATTATGACTAGTGTATTGAATTGTAACTTATTTGACACATAAATGTAATAAGATATGTACATGTGTACTTTAATTTGTTTACAATTAGGAGGTATTCTGGTTTGTCATTTAATTCAGCGCAGTTTTTACTTTTTTTCTTTATTGTGGTCATCTTTTACTATGTCCTACCAAATAGAATACGTTGGATTTGGCTTCTTGCAGCAAGCTATTGCTTTTATATGACGTGGAATCCAAAATATATTTTTTTAATTATTACATCCACTTTAATTACGTATGTTGGTGGATTGTTGATAGATAGGGTAGAAAAAGTAAAAATAAGAAAATTGCTTGTTTTTTTTAGTATATCGAGTAATCTGGGAATTCTTTTTATATTTAAATATTATGACTTTTTTAGTACAAGTATTACACGTGTTTTTTATCATTTTCATATTGCTGTAAATATGCCATCGTTTGATTTTATACTGCCTGTTGGGATCTCATTCTATACATTTCAGGCATTGAGCTACATTATAGATGTCTATAGAAAAGATGTTAGGGCAGAAAAAAATTTAGGGAAATATGCTTTGTTCGTATCATTTTTTCCTCAGCTACTCTCGGGACCTATTCAGAAATCAAAGCATTTTATGAAACAGATATATGAGAATCACTATTTTAGCTACAATAATGTTAAAAGCGGGTTACTTTTGATGTTATGGGGATATTTTCAAAAAACAATGGTGGCAGACAGAATAGGAAATATTGTAGATGCTGTCTATAGTAATCCAACAAATTACAGAGGATTTATAATAGTGATAGCTACGGTATTTTTTGCCTTTCAACTATATTGTGATTTTTCGTCATATTCAAATATAGCAATAGGTGCAGCACAAGTTATGGGCTTTAGGCTGTCACAGAATTTTGAAAGACCATATTTTTCAAAATCAATAAGAGAATTTTGGAAACGATGGCATATGTCACTTACAAGTTGGTTTATGGATTATCTTTATTTTCCCTTGGGAGGAAGCAGATGCAGTAAAGCTAGAAAATATTTTAATGTTATGATTGTATTTATGGTAAGTGGTCTGTGGCATGGTTCAAGTTTTACATTTGTAGTTTGGGGAACATTACATGGTATATATTATATAGTTGAAAATTTATTCAGTCCTGTAGGAGATATGCTGGTGAGAAAATTTAAAATTAGGACAAGTTCCTTTGGTTATAAATTATCTATGATATTGATTAATTTCATATTGGTTGATTTTGCATGGCTGTTTTTCAGAGCAACCTCTTTTAAAAATGCTGTAGTGTTAATTAAGAATATATTTTATTTTAATCCTTCAGTATTTACTGATGGCTCTCTGTATAAACTTGGATTGGATTCATCAAATTTTTTTGTTGCAATGCTTAGTCTGGGTATAGTTTTTATCGTTGATCTGCTGCAGAGAACAAAAAATCTGAGAGATGAATTGTTGAAACAAAATATGGTATTCAGATGGTCTCTGTATTTGACTTCAGCAATAGTTATATTGATATTTGGTGTATATGGCTCAGGTTATGATATCCAACAATTTATATATTCTAGATTTTAGGAGGAGCGTATTTGATTAAAAAGATAATTGTAAAAATTTCAATTTTTATTACTATTTTAATATTTATGATTTATAGTATTACCCCTATATTTATACTGAAAACAGATCATAGGAGTAAGCTGATAGAAGGCTTGTATAACCATACCGGAAATGCGTATGATGTGGTGTTAATGGGAGGAAGTCATATGAATGGAGGAATAGATCCCAATGTATTGTGGCATGATTATGGTATAACAAGTTTTAACTATGCAACAGGAGGCCAATCTATGGATATGACGTATTACATGTTGAAGGAAGTTTTGAAGAAACATAAAAATCCTGTGGTTGTACTTGATGCATATTATCTGGCTCAGAGTGCTGAGTATGGACAAAGAGGGTATATAAGCAATGTGCTTGACAATATGAAGTTTTCGATGAATAAACTGGAAGCCATATGGAACTGTACGCCACTTGAAGACAGATTGGAGTATCTGATACCATTTTTGAAATATCATTATAGGTGGAATCAACTTACAGAGAATGATTTCAATTATGATAGTTCAGAAGTATACTACGCTAAAGGATTTGCCGCTGGAACCAAGAAATATGGAAAAGATGATTCAACAGCAAATCAAACATCCAGAACAGTTTCGGGAACGGTAAATCTTCCGACGAAATCATTGGCCTATTTAAACAAGATTATAGACTTATGTAAAGAAAATAATTTAAAATTGATTTTAGTCAATACTCCATTTGACTATAATTCTGATGCTGCTTCAAATGAGTGGGTCAGTCAACAAGCCAAAATGTTCAACAAAGTTGCAGAGATTGCAAAGAAAGAAAATATACCATTTATCAATTATAATGATAAAATGGATGAAATAGATCTTGATTTCAAAAATGATATGAATAATTCAGGACATCTTAATATATGGGGAGCCTATAAGGTTACAAAGGATTTTGGAGATTATTTAAAACAAAATTACAATTTGAAAGATCATAGAAATGACAATGCCTATAGTCAGTGGAATGCAGATTATAAGAGGTCTCAAGCAGCAACTTATATAACTGATAAGTAATTATCAATAGAAGAAAATGGTTTTGAGATAGCTGAGATAGCTGCTATTATAGTGAAAATGAATTATTGACAGAAATTTTGAAAAGTGATACTTTTAATTACAAAAGTACGTATTTGCATATATTGTACGTAAATACGTACAGACAAGAAGAAAGTATCTATATTAATGAAAAAATACGTTTAAATAATGCCGGAAGGGAGAAGTAAAGCTGTGGAGAGAAGTAAAAAAATTCTTTGTGGATTACAGAATCAGTATTATAGAGCTACATGGAAGTCAATGGGGTTTTCAACAGATGACTTAAAAAGACCTCTAATAGGAATTGCGAATGCGTGGAGTGAGTGTGTTCCGGGTCATTTTAATCTACGTCAGGTTGCACAGAGGGTAAAGGATGGTATATACCGTGCAGGTGCAACTCCAGTTGAGTTTGGAGTGATTGGTGGTTGCGATGGAATGGGACAAGGGCATGATGGAATGCATTACATCCTTCCTTCAAGGGAACTGATTGCAAATTCAGTTGAATCCATGGCACAGATCAATTTATTTGATGGTATTGTGTTATTAGGTTCCTGTGATAAAATTGTACCGGGAATGTTGATGGCAGCAGCACGTTTGGATATGCCATGCATCTTATTGCCGGGAGGACCTATGGATGGAGGAATTGTTTTTGACGGCCGTAAATCGGATCAGACTTCAAGTACTGAAGCTTACGGAATGTTAACTGCCAATAAGATTTCGGAAAAGGAATATGTATCTTTAGAAAATCTTTCATGTCCTACATGTGGTTCCTGTTCTTATCTGGGAACTGCAAATACAATGTGTTCATTATCGGAAGCTTTGGGCATGACATTACCGGATGGAGGTATCATACCAGCTGCTTCTGCTGCACGCCTTGCCATTGCAGAAGATACAGGCATTAAGATTGTCGAACTTGTACAGAAAAATATTACAGCCCGTAGGATTATCACGAAAGAGAGTGTGAGAAATGCAATTAAAGTGTGTCTTGCTATGAGTGGCAGCACGAATGCTGTAATGCATCTTACAGCTATTGCCTATGAAGCTGAATTAGATATTAATGTACTGGAGGAATTTGATGAGTTATCGAAAACGACTCCTCAGATTGCCAAAATCAATCCAGCATCTAAATACAATATGATTGATTTCTATCAGGCAGGCGGAGTCATGCGGTTAATGGAGGAGATGCAGACAATTATAGATACTGAGCAGATGACTGTTACATGTCATACAGTGGCAGATAATATTGTAGATCATGTATACCAGTATCCGGAGAATTCGAATGTAATTAAAACTATGAAAGAACCGTTTGGATATCAAGGTGGTGTTGCTGTACTCCGTGGAAACATAGCACCTGATACGGGAATTACAAAACCTGGAGCATTTGATAAGAGTTTGCATCATTTTGTAGGAGAAGCCATTTGCTTTAATTCAGAAGAAGAGGCAGAAGAGGCAATTTTAGAAGGAAAAGTACATGAGGGACATGTAGTTGTTATCCGTTATGAAGGCCCTAAAGGTGGCCCTGGCATGCGTGAAATGTATAAGGCCATGAAATATTTATATGGACGTGGATTGTCCAAATCAACGGCATTAATAACTGATGGACGTTTCAGCGGAACGAATAATGGATGCTTTGTGGGACACATATCTCCAGAAGCAGCAGAAGGCGGACCGATTGCAATTATAAAAAATGGTGACAAAGTTGAAATCGATGTAGAAAATCGCAGTTTGAATTTAATGGTCAGCGATGAGGAAATTTCCAACCGCTTAAAAACATGGAAACGCCCAGAACCAAAATTTAAACGTGGATATCTGGGTTTATATTGCAAGATTGCAGCATCAGGCTCTGAAGGTGCAATCATGAAATACGATTTGCTATAAGAACGTGAATATATCTTAAAGTATATATTGATGTATCTATTAATTTATGATAATATTAAAAACATAAATTAGAGTCTTAGGTAGTGAAGTTTGCCCTTAAGTATCCTCTGTGATTAATGACTTCTACTATTGCTAGTAGAAGTTTTTTTATGCTTATTTTTAGTAAAGGCTGTAGAGGTGGTCTTAGATGCATATTTGTGCTAATTTATTTTTTGAAGGCCGAAGACAACTTCTCTTATATAGTATTTTTTAAATGAGTTACAAAAGAATAATTTAAAATGGAAGGAAAATTGATAGATGAGAAAATGTATTTTTATTGGTATTGGCGGTTTTTTAGGTGCTATATCAAGGAGTTTTGTAAAAAATATTAATATATTCAGTTATAGTACTGCAATACCGTTGGATACATTGTTTATAAATATTACTGGAAGCTTTATATTAGCTTTTGTACTTACAGTGACGAGTAAGAAACTGAAAATTGATGAGAATATACAACTTGGAATTTCAACGGGATTTATAGGGGCATATACAACATTTTCAACATTGTGTAAAGAGACAGTAAAATTAATTACCGGCAAATATTATTATGCAGCGGTATCTTATATGCTCATGTCAGTGACTTTGGGACTTATAGCAGCCTATTTAGGTATAATGGCTGGGAGCAAATTCAATTCAAAGATGACAAATAATCACCATAAACCAGATTATGATGAAAATGTTCAGGATATAGACGAAGTAATTTAAATTGTAGGAGGAAATTGAGATGAATTATTTACTAGTTGGTACAGGTGGTATATTGGGAAGTATTGCGAGATATGGTATTGGAAAAACTATATCAAAACATGTCAACGCCAGATTTCCTGTTGGAACTTTTGTAATAAATATCACAGGAGCCATTATGCTTGGAATCTTGACTTCAGCTCAATTTGGTACAAACATGTATTTATTTCTTGGAGATGGGTTTTTAGGAGCATATACGACCTTTTCCACATTTATGTACGAAGGATTTAATTTATTTAAAGATAATGAAAAGTTGAATGCATTTGTATATACCTTAAGCTCTGTTATCATTGGAATAATAGGATTTTCAATTGGCATAAAAATAGGTCTTTTATAAATAAAATAACAGCATTTACTTTTTGGCAGATGCTGTTATTTTTTATTGATTAAAATAGTTTGATTATGTAAAAATATCAATACTTAATAAATGTGGTATAATATAGATGAACAATAGTAGTATTCACTTGTGACGGGACTACTGCTGTGTAACTAAAGAAGAGATACTTTCTTAGAATGCAGAGTTTGAGATGCAGCTTGAAACGATGAAGGTTGTAAGAATTTATTCAACAACATGAAATGGAAAATGAGTTTATCGGTAATACTGTAAATTTCAGAATATTCAAACTAAAACTATTTTTTAAGAAAAAATCTTGATAATTATTGGTATACTGATTTGAAATCCTATGTTAAAGTATCTGTTATCTTGATAATAAAACAAAAATTCGCTCAAAGCCAAGTATTTTCATTACGTTTTATGCCTTGAGCAAAGCGAAAGGAATGAATATAATTATGAAAAAAAAGTGTCAGGAGAATTTCCAACAAACTGCTCTTGAAGATTTTGGATACGAGCAAGAATTAAATAGAGTATTAAAGACAAAAGATTTGGTGATTTATGGATTAATCATCATGGTTCCCATTGCACCCTTTGGTATATATGGAATTGTGAATGAGGCGGCGAGTGGTATGGCTGCATTGGCATACCTTCTTGGCATGCTTGCAATGCTTTTTACAGCATTTAGTTATGCAAGAATGGCGGAGGCAATTCCTATTGCTGGTTCAGTATATTGTTATGCAAGTAAAGGACTAAACACAACTGTTGGTTTTTTTGCCGGATGGGCAATATTACTTGACTATGCATTTATACCTGCTCTTTTATACCTGTTAAGCGGAGCTGCTCTTCACGATATGATGCCTTCAGTACCTATCTTCCTATGGGCATTTATTTTTATTATATGTAATACTTTAATCAATATCAGGGGAATTGAGATGGCTGCAAAAGTCAATAAAGTGTTACTTGTCCTTCAATTAATCATACTTACATATTTTGTAATTTGTGGAGTAATAGGAATAGCTCATGGTGTAAATGGCGCTGAATTTTCGCTGAAACCGTTATTTAATTCAAATCTTGGGCTTTCAGCAGTAATGCCGGGAGTAGCAATTTGTGTTTTAAGTTATCTTGGTTTTGATGGTATAAGCACATTGGCTGAGGAAAACCAGGATGGAGGCGGAACTATAGGTAAAGCTACTGTAATAGCACTGTTAGTTTGTGGGATTATATTTGTCATACAGTGTTGGGTAGCTGGAATGGCGTATCCAGACTGGCATGCCTTTAAAGATCCTAATACGTCATTCTATGTAGTTGCATTCAGTGTGGGTGGAAACGCACTTAAACTTACTTGTGAAATTGGAATAACTATTGCTCTTGGTTTTGCATGTGCATTGTCATTTCAAACTGCAGTTTCGAGAGTACTATTTAGTATGTCAAGAGACGGACTCATGCCAAAAGCTTTTTCAAAAATTCACCCTAAATTTAAAACCCCATATGTTGCAACAATTTTTGTAGCTGTAATTGCTATAATAGTATGCAGCGTATTCAGCGAAATGATTGATATACTGTCATGTTTGGTTAATTTTGGAGCCTTGACTTCATTTGCGATACTTCATGTGGCAGTTATTAATTATTTTGTATTTAAAACTAAGAAATATAATTTCTTTCAACACATTGTATTGCCCACTGTAGGATTTATTATAATAGTATATGTTTGGATACACCTTGCTATTATGTCGAAAATTATAGGACTGGTATGGTTGACCTTAGGTACTGTATACTACTTAGTATTGACATTTGTGTTAAAAAGAGATACTTCGAAGATGCAGGTGTGAATTTTATAAGAATCTTAGGACCAATATATGCTATAATCAATATACCAATTAAAGGTGAGTAAACTAATTTCCGTATCAAGTATGTTGAAACTTGATACGGAAATTAGTCTGAATTCTTTTAATTAGTTACCGCTGGCACCGTAATTTGACAACACCCTGGCACTAGGATCATTTACATCACAGCCTTTCCATTCTTTGTTTGGCATCCAGAAATCAACTATCATTTTGGCCTGTCCTGGGTAATATTTTTCAAAGATTTGCCTGTATAATAGAGATTCTTTTGTAAATGGCTTAGCATGATATTCGTATTTTTTAGATAGTTTTTCAAATTCTTCATCAGAATAATATGCTTCTGCATATTCTTTTAAATAGTCTACCATAGAATGTCCTACAGCATCACTAAATGCCGCCTTTTCACGATATAAAATATCATGTGGAAGGTAATCTCCTTCAAATGCATGTCTCAAAAGATATTTACCTTTATTATATTTATTCAATTTCTTTTCAGGATCGATGGCCATAACGTATTTTACAAAATCCAAGTCTCCAAAAGGTACCCTTGCTTCCATAGAATTTGAACTGATGCAGCGATCTGCACGAAGTACGTCATACATATGGAGTTCTCTGATTCTCTTTTGTGATTCCTTTTGAAATTCTTCTGCATTTGGAGCAAAATCAGTATATTTATAGCCAAATAATTCATCGGAGATTTCGCCGGTAAGAAGTACTCTTATATCAGAAATCTGGTGTATTTTCTTACAGAGCAGATACATTCCCATACTTGCTCTTATTGTAGTAATATCATAGGTCCCAAGAATTTTGATAACTTCCTCGAGCGATTCAATTACTTCCTCTTTTGTCATGTAGACAACAGTATGGTCACTGTGAATATAATCTGCAACTTCCTGTGCATATTTTAGGTCAATGGCATCTTCAGTCATGCCTATGGCAAATGTCCTAATCGGTTTTTCAGAATTCATTTTTTGAGCAATAGCACATACCAATGAACTGTCAAGACCTCCGCTTAATAAAAAGCCTACAGGAGCATCGGCATCCATGCGTTTTTCTACAGCAGCTACCAGCTTATCATGAATGTTACTGCAGATAATTTCCAAGTCATCTTTATAATAGGGACCATTTGCTGCTGAAATATTACAATAGCACGTAAATTTACCGTCAGCATAATAATATCCTGGTGGGAATGGCAGGATCTTGTCTGTAAGACCAACTAGATTTTTTGCTTCACTTGCAAACATGATTTTACCCGATTCAGAATAACCATAGAATAAAGGGCGAATTCCAATTGGATCCCGTGCTGCAATGTAACTATCCTTTTTTCCATCGTAAATAACAGTTGCAAATTCTGCATCTAATTTTGAAAACATGTCTAACCCATATTCGTAATACATGGGGAGTAATATTTCACAATCACTATTAGAAATAAATTTATAGCCCCTTTTTATCAGTTCTTTTTTAATTTTACGAAAACCGTAAATTTCACCATTACAGATAACTGCGTCCATTTTTCTCGTGAATGGCTGCATTCCGCTAAAGCTTAAATCCATGATGGAAAGCCTTTGAAAACCTAAAATTCCAGACGGCAAAGTTAAGATCTCCATCATATCTGGTCCTCTAGACTCGGTTCTCTGTAGTGCCTTTGCAAATTTTTCATATTTTATATCTGTTCCCGTATAACACATAATTGTACACATTTTAATATTCCTCCTAGCATGATAAAGTTAATAAACGTTTTATTTTTCATTTTTAGTTATAAAGCTGAAATTGGGATTCTTTCTAGTTCAGAAGCTCTATCAAAATATGTCATAGTTATTCAGATATTAGTTCTCCTATTATAGTGTGGTTATCCCGTTCTTTATAATTTGTTCTAAATATAAAAACAGCGCCAATTCGTCTTATTAATAGGACGAACTGGCGCTTATCCGTGGTGCCACCTAATTTACCATCTAATTGTTGGTCTCTTTCCAGCTACTACTGGTATCCAAAGTAACGTATGGAATACGGCGTACCTACTTTAATCTGAACCTGTGTGAAAGATCTTGCTTAAAACACAGCATACAAATATTTCAGTTTACAACTCCGAAGTGTTATTCAAAAAAACTCTACCACTGGATTCACACTATCTCCAGCTCACTGGTGGTGAAATGTTTTTTTTACTTGTCTTCATCATGGCTTTTATTTAATGAATTTAATTCTAAACCTTACATTCATCTTTGTCAACATTTTTTTGCGTTAAAAAATAAAAATTATTAGTCCACCATTGTAGATAAATTATAATAGAATTTAGAAAGATAGATTTTTACAGGTATATCAGCTACTTTAAACAAAGAAGCAAAGAGAAGAGGTTCCACTGTCGGAATTGATTGTTGCCACTAACTGCGGAGGTTCAGATCCTACATCCGGACTTGCTTCAAATCCTGTACTGGGAAATGAAACTGACAGATTAGTTGATCTTGGTTCAACTTCTATATTATGTGAAACAACAGAGTCTATAGGAGCGGAGCATATTCTTGCAGAGAGGGCAGCTACTCCTGAAGTAAAGGACAGGATATATGAAATCGTAAGAAGGTATGAAGAACATTTAAAAAATGTTGGAGAAAATCTTAGAAATGGGAATCCCTCACCTGGAAACAAGGCTGGAGGAATAACTACTCTTGAAGAAAAGTCACTTGGATGTATCACAAGGGTGGACATAGACCTATTGAGGAAGTTACAGACTATAGTGTCGGTCCAGGCAAAAAAGGACTTGTCATAATGGATGCTCCAGGATATGATATAGCTTCTGTAACAGGACTTGTTGCAGGAGGTGCACAAATAGTTGTGTTTACTACAGGGGATGAACTCCCACAGGAAATGGACTTGTACCTGTTCTTAAAATGACAGCAAACAAGATAACATTCAATAAGATGAAAGAAAATATAGATTTTGATGCGAGTCCTGTAATTGGAGGGACAAAATCCATAGAAGAAATGGGAGAAGAATTGCTAAATGAGATAGTAGCTGTTGCAAATGGAAAGGTTGTAAAGGCGGAAGCCTTTGGTTTCAATGACATTGCGATAAGTAGACTGTGCAATTATGTGTAGACTTATTACAGCAAGGAGATGGTTATATGAAATTTGTAACTTTTAGAGTCAATAACCAGCTAAAGCTTGGTATGTATGCTCTAGACATGAAAAATGTAATTGATATTGGCAGTCTTAAAAACCTTGAAGGACATTATGATAGCATGGTTGTTTAATAATGATCAATTGTGACAGGCCTGGGAAAGTGCCGAAAACACTATATTGATTTAGTATATATTATTTTTTATTATTCTATTGATTCTGCTACTTTTATTAATTCATTTAGTTCTATATCTGATGCAACATTATAGTATGTTCCATTTTCCCAAAACATAATTTGCTTATAATTGTCACCCTTTTCATCACCGTAAACCCATGCTTCGGTATCATTAATGGATATTTTCTTTGAGTTAGTTAATAAATCTTCTGGTTTTCCTGTATCTTGAGCTTCTTGTATTCTGATATATTTTTCATCATCTCCTTTATATGTCATCACAATTAAATCAAATGAACCTAAGCTGTTATTTTGTCTTTGACCTTGTACATTTATTTGTTTCATATTTGCATGCTTATATTTAGGTTCCTTAATTTTAACCTTTATGTTTTTATTAATTTCATCTTCAGTTTTAAAATCTGTTAATCGGCTATTAAAATTCTTTGATGATATAGTTTTATTTGATGAGGTTGAATCGTTAGTATTTTTTGATTCTTTTATATTATTAAATGCAAATACAGATGTTACTATTAACATAACGGATATTAATGTGACTGCGAGAATTATTTTTTTATACTTTAATTTGTTCATAAAATCTCATTCCTATCCTATAATGGTATATATTTTAATATTAATATTGTAGAATTTAATAAG
>NZ_FXYI02000085.1:0-15231 GCF_900184915.1 Clostridium sp. HV4-5-A1G
GAATATTTATAATATATAATGTATAATTATAAAAAAGTAATTGGGGGGAAAAGCATGAGAAAAATAGGTATAATAATATTAAGTGTAATTATGGTGTTTGCACTTTTTACAGGCTGTGGCTCAAACAGTAAATCTAGTAATAATGAAACAGATAATTCACTTCAGAGAGTGAAAGATTCTGGTAAACTTTCTATAGGATTAGATGATTCCTATCCACCTATGGAATTTAGAAATGATAAAAATGAATTGGAAGGATTCGATATAGATTTGGGGAAAGAACTTGCTAAAAAGTTGGGAGTAAAATATAATCCTGTAGTTACAGATTTTAATGGAATAATTTTAGCATTGCAATCCGGAAAATTTGATGCCATATTAGCTACATTGAGTATAACCGATGAGAGAAAAAAGAATATAGATTTTGTAGGACCATATATCAATGGAGGACAGATAATAGTAGTTAAATCCGGAAACAAATCCATGAGCACTAAAGAGGATTTGAAAGGTAAAGTAGTTGGAGTTCAGCTTGGAAGCACGGGAGAGCAGGCAGCAGGGAAAATAGAAGGTATTAAAGAAATTAAGAAATATGACAAGATAACGGAAGCTTTTCATGAAGTCAATATAGGCAGAGTTGATGCTCTCATATGTGATTCTGAGGTAGGTGAATACTATGTGGCAAAGGACAAGGTAAATTACACTGTACTTAAAGATAAACTTACTAAAGAGCCCGTTGGAATAGGTGTAAAAAAGAAAGATAAAAAATTACAAGAGGCTTTAAATAAAGCACTGGATGATCTTAAAAAAGATGGTACATTATCTAAGCTCTCCATAAAGTGGTTTGGACACGATATATATAAAGAGAGTAATTGATATTTAAAGAAGGATAAAAGCTACAGATGCACTTTTATCCTTCTTTAATATGTTATAAAATAAAAGAAATAGGATAGAGGCAATGTTAAATTTGAAAAGGAGGGAAACTCTCTGTGATAGAACAAATAAAAAATGATTTGCAGGATATAGCGGAAACTATCAAGGCAGTAATAGATATTGATATCACTATTATGGATAGAAGGCTTTTGAGAGTGGCAGGTACTGGAAGACTCAAAAAAAAGATTGGATTGAGTGCACCTAAAAATTCCGTGTTCGAAAAATGTTTAAAAAGTGGAAAATCATATTTTATTGAAAATCCAGGAGGTTGTACTGAATGTATAATTTGTGAAACAAAGACTCAGTGTGATGAAAAGGCAGAAGTATGTTTCCCAATAATCATAGATGGTAGGGCAGAAGGTATTATAGCCATGATAATATTTGATGAAGATAAAAAGGAAATGTTTTTAAAAAAAAGGGATAGCTATAAAAATTTTGATAGGAGGATGGGAGAACTTATTTCTTTTAGGATAAAGGAAAAAAATATGCATCATAAATTGGAGTATAAATCTACCGAACTTTTAACTATAATAGATTCTGTAAATGAGGGAATTATAACTATAGACAGTAATAATAGAATATTGAATTTAAATAGATATATAAAAGAAAAATTTAAGTTAAAAGAAACCTATCTTATAAATAAGGATGTAAGTAGAATTATACCGGAAAAAATAGTAAATAAATTCCAACCCAATAATTATTATATAGAGGAAGAAACTGTAACTGTGGATTTTAATAAATCGAGATTTAATTTTTTATTATCTGTGAGACCCATAAATTTTGATAAAGGGATATATGGTGCAGTAATAACTTTTAAGGATTTTAACAAATTGCAGCAGTCTGTATTTAAGATGGACGGAAAGAATTCCATGTTTAGATTTAAGGATATAATAGGAAGCAGCGATGTTTTTGTCCAGGTTAAAGATCAAGTAAAGCAAGTGGCCAAAAAGGATATGCCTGTTTTACTTCTGGGTGAAAGTGGCACTGGAAAAGAATTGTTTGCAAGGGCTATACACTATGAGAGTTATAGAAAAAATGAGGTGTTTATGCCCATAAATTGTGGTGCTATACCTGAAACGTTGATGGAAAGTGAATTATTTGGATATGAAAAAGGAGCTTTTACCGGTGCAAGTAACAGCGGAAAGATGGGTAAATTTGAGATAGCGAAAGATGGAACTATATTTTTAGATGAGATAGGAGATTTGCCCCTTCACATGCAGGTGAAGCTTCTGAGGGCGTTAGAGGAAAAAGAGATTGTGCGAATAGGCGGCATAAGCACTATAAAGGTAAATCCTAGAATAATAGCGGCTACTAATAAAGATTTATACGGCATGGTTGAAAAAGGACAGTTTAGAGAAGATCTTTTTTACAGGTTGAATGTGATTCCAATAAGGATACCTGCCCTCCGGCAAAGGGGAAATGACATATTAGAGCTTTCGCAGTATTTCTTAGATAGATATAATAATATATATGATAAAAATATAAGAGATTTTTCTGAAAAAGTGAAAGAAATGTTTTTAGAATATTCCTGGCCTGGAAATGTAAGAGAGCTTCAAAATCTTATAGAATATGCTATAAATTTTGAAAAGGGAAGTATTATAACTTCTGAAACTATAAGGAGAAGGACAGGAAAATTTAATGACAGGGTTGTGGAAAATGAAAGCCTTAGGGATATGGTATTAAAATATGAGAGGGGGATTATAAATAGTTTTATAGAGAAGTATGGTTCAGATACCGATTCGAAAAAATTAATAGCTAAAAAGCTAAAAATAAGTACAGCTACTTTATACAGAAAAATAGGTGACGAGAAGTATCAAAAATGAGAATTAATTATCATTTTTGATATGTAAAGTAAATTTAAAGCAATAGGAGATAGAGGATGCATATGACGAATATACATCCTCTATATTTTTATCATTATTGAGAATTAATGTGTATAATATGGGTTAAAGTACTGGCATGAAAAGTGCTAATAATATTTAATAAGAGATTTTCTATATAGGATTTACAGCTTATGGGCTATGATATACATTCATCTGTATAAAGTATATAAATATTTAATTGTAGAGGAGGTTATTATCTGTGAAAGATTATGAATTGTTAGTAAATATATTGAGAGATCAAGTAGTGCCGGCTTTAGGCTGTACGGAACCGACAGCAGTAGCTTATGCTGTTGCCAAAGCCAAGGAAGTTTTAGGGGAGGATATAACTGGACTGGAGATATATGTGGATAGAAATATATTTAAAAATGGTAAAGAGGTGGGAATACCTGGTACGGATAAAAAAGGTATTTTGACAGCAGCAGCTCTATCTATGGTCATAGGTAAATCGGAATATAAATTACAGGTATTAAAGGATGTTTCAGATGAAAGCTTAAAAAGTGCACTTGATATAATAGATAGGAATATGATTAAATTAAACCTGAAAAAGGATGTAAAAGGTCTATATATAGAAGTAATTGCAAGAAAAGGCAGAAATTCTTCCAGAGTTATCATAAGAAATAGTCACTTAAATATAGTGATGATTGAGAAAAATGGAACTCAAATTTTTTCAAAAGATAGCGGAAATAACATTGCTGATAAGCCATCTTTGAGAGATAAGATCAGAGAATTTACCATAGAAGATTTTAAAGATTTTGTGGATAATGTCTCTTATGAAAAAATAAAATTTATTGAAGATGGGATAAATATGAATGAGGAAATAGGGAAAACAGGTCTAAAATTGGATCTTGGAATAGGTATCGGGCATTTATTCAATAACAGCTCTAATGCAGAGCAGTATGCTAAGGCCATTACATCTGCTGCTTCGGAAGCAAGGATGTCGGGCTATCCTCTCCCGGTAATGAGCAGTGCAGGAAGTGGAAATCATGGATTGGTGGCTATACTTCCTATAGCTATAATTGGAGAAAAAATGGGAGTTAAAAGGGAAAAGATAGTTAGAAGCGTTGCCTTAAGTCATCTTGTAACTATTTATATAAAAAGCTATACGGGAGCACTTTCGCCAGTTTGCGGATGTGGGGTAGCAGCTGGTGTAGGAGCTAGTGCAGGACTTTCTTATTTAATGGGTGGGAATCTAGCCCAAATAAAGGGAGCCATTAAAAATATGATTGCAGGAATAAGCGGAATGATATGTGATGGTGCAAAGATTGGATGTTCCTATAAATTGGCCATATCAGTAAATGCAGCTTTAGATGCAGCTAAGATGGCAAATAGAAATATCTTTATACCGTCTCAAGATGGCATACTGGATGAATCAGCGGAAAAAACCATACGAAATTTAGGAAGGATATCTGTTGAAGGAATGGCAAATACAGATGGAGTGATTTTAGATGTAATGATGAAAGAATGTAAATAGTGTAAAATTATTCTCCAATTAGATATTTTATGGTAATATTAAATTAAGGAATAGGGAAAGGTTTTATAAAAAGGAGATGTAAACGTTATGAATACAAACAATAATTGTCCAGAGAAGATCACGTATGGGTGGGATAATTTTTCTAAGATCCTAACTTTTATTGGATGCATTTTCTGTTTACTTACTGCCTATGAAGCTTTTTTAGGATTGCTTATGATATCGTATGCTTTTTGGAGAAGCCGATCTAAAAATGTCATGAAAAGAACTAGGGAAGAAAGGTTACTGCTGAAGTTTTTAAATGATGCGTTTCGTGTTATCTATAATATTAGGCATGGTAGAATATCTCTAAAAAATTTGAGGTTGAAGAATAGAAAAAGATATAAAAAATGTCCTAGATGCGGCAATCTTATCTTGTTGAAAACTACAACTAAAAATAATGTGCTATCATGTCCTAAATGCTCTTTAAAATTTAAGGCAAAATAAAGTTAGTGCAGCAGTCTGTTTATAGGCTGCTGTTTTTTATCCAGTTAATTATCAATAGTGATATATATCACTATTGATAATTAAGCAAAAGGTGATATAATTATTATGTTGTAAAAATTTAATTAAAATTTTATAAAAAGTGGAGGGAATAAAGTTTGGAAAAAATTGCATTGATAACGGATAGTACAAGTGATATGCCTAAGGATGTGGCGGATAAATATAATATAAAAATACTTCATTATAGGATAATATATAAAGACAGGGAATTTGTTGATGGGATAAATGTAGATTCAAAGTATATTTATGATAATTTAGATAGGGAAATACCTACATCTTCATTGCCTTCTATGAATGAAATGGAGAACTTATTCAACAATTTACAAGATGAAGGATATACTCATGCCATAGTTGTAACTCTTTCTGGTGGTTTGACTGGTATTTTTAATGGGGTAAAGCTGGTCAGTGAGAATTATCCTAATATTAAGACGTACATATATGATTCCAAGTCCATCTCTGCAGGAGAGGCCATGCTAGTAGAAGAATGTGCAAAACTTATAAAAAAAGGAATGACTTTCGATGAAATAGTAAATAGTTTGCCTTCTTTAAGAAAAAGACTGCATTTGTATTTTGTAGTTGGTACTTTAGAATATTTAAAAAAAGGCGGGAGAATAGGCAAGGTAGCAGGTACTATTGCAGAACTTTTAAATATAAAGCCTATTGTAGCCATTGATGTAAATGATGGAAAATATTTTACTTATGACAAAGTGAGGGGAAGAAAAAAATCTTTAAATAGAATTGTTGAAATTGCAAATAACATTCTTAAAACCAAAAAATGCAGGATGAGTATACTACATGGATGTGCTCTGGAAGATTCTAAAAAAGTATTTGATGAAATTAAAAAAAATCCAAATGTAGTTTCTGCCACTTTTGGAGGAAATATAAGCCCTGTGGCAGGAGTGCACAGCGGACCTGGCCTAGTGGGTTTAGTATTATTTGAGGAAGAATAAATTTTATGGATAAATTTGATTTGGAAAAGAGTACAAAAGAAGAAGAAAAGCGTCTATATAGAGAATACAAGCAAAAGTTAGCTGAGCTCAAGAAGGTGAAGAAAGAGAGGGAAGCTGTAGGACAGGTATTTACAAAAGGTCTTTTACAAATATATGTTCTTTATATTTTAAGCTTGGAAGCTACTAATGGAAATGATATATCCCGAAAAATAGGAGAGAGAACTGGCGGCAGGTGGATACCTAGTACGGGGGGAATTTACCCATTGTTAAAAAAACTGGAGAAAAGTAAATTAATTGAAGGAAAGTGGGATGATTCTAAAAACAAAATGCAAAAAATATATACTTTAACGGATTTGGGTGTCAGTGAATTGAAGAGTAAGAAGAAACTTTTAAAAAATAAAATAGAAGAATCATTAGAAGTGTTTAATATAGTCTATAAAGATCTGTATGGTACTTCAGAGGAATAAAAATTTCCCCTGAAGCCTATTTTTGATTCTAGTTTACTAATTTATTTGATAGAATGCTGTTCTTTAAACTCTTTTAAAGAAAGGGAAACTGGCCTGCTAGTTCTATAAACTCCATAGAGCAGTACAATTAAAGCAAAACCGAAAGATATTACATTTGTTATTATGGGAGAAGTGTAATTATGTAAAAGTCTGTCCTCTAATAGCATTTTAAAAGCTGTATGGGCAAGTATAGCACCTCCCAAGTATATTATCATAGGGTGTTTATTCATAAGTTTTGCTACGTATTGACTTCCAAAGAATATAATGGGGATATTCAACAGTAATCCGAAAATTATAAGAAATATATGACCTTGGGCCGCACCGGCAATCGCCAGCACATTATCCAAACTCATAGTAGCATCAGCTATAACTATATTGGAAATTGCAGTAAAGTATTTACCCGTTGGATTTATATGCTTCTTTTTCGCTTTTTTTGATTCGGGTTTTATAAAATTCCAGGTTATTTTTATAAGTAAAATTCCACCGATTAATTTTATGGGAAGCCATTCTATTAAGAGTATATAGGTAATAAGACATGCAAACAGTATTCTCAGGAAAACTGCAGCAAACACTCCAATCATTGAAGCGGATTTTGCATGTTTTTTTGGCAAATCTCTTGTTGCCAGAGCGATTACTCCTATATTATCACCACTTAAGACTATGTCGAGTAAAGTTATCTGTAAAGCTCCTGATAAAAAGGCAGCTAAATTTTCCATTCTAAAGTACTCCTTTTAACAGTATATTTTGATATTTAAGTTAATTTATATTTATTATTTCTACAGAGTAATATATTCTCTAAATGTGCTAAATATTACCTTAAGGTTATCACTCACATTATTGTAACATATACACTGTATAATGTAAAGTATATTATATAATATGGTTTTAATGTCTATATAATTTAGATTATAATATATGAATGTTGGAGCATTTTATTATGTGAAGTTCCGTAAATAAATTCAGATTAGTTAGAGACTTCATGAGAAGAAGGTGAATTAAAATATTAAGAGCAAAAAATACTTCAGTTATTTTAATGATTTTTATATTGCTATTTTCGAGTATATTTTCTGTAAAAGCCGTATCTGATGAATATAACAAACCCATCCATGGCATGGTTGTTAAAATAGAATCACAGGGAGACAAAAATTCTCAAAGGTTTTCCAATGTGGATGTAAAAATAATTTCGGGAAAGCTCAAGGGCAAAACGGTTACCGTGCAAAACTTTGTAGGAGGGAAGATAAAAGATGAGAACAGCAGCACTCAAAGTTTTGTGAAAGTTGGAGACGAGGTTTTGATAAATGTTGACAAATATGATAAAAGCGGTAATGTGAAGAGTGCATATATATATGAAATAGTCAGGTATAAATACCTCTATAAATTGGGAATATTTTTTATTCTGCTTTTGATAATTATTGGGGGCAAAAAAGGACTCAAATCAGTTATAACTTTGGCTATAACCGGAGTTATGGTGTTGAAGGTTTTAATACCTCTTGTAATACAGGGGTTTGATCCGGTAGTTGTTTCTTCAATTATATGCATGTTTGCGATTGTGGTAAATCTTGTTATAATAGGCGGGAAAAATGAAAAGACACTGGCAGCTATTATAGGCACTTCAGGAGGCGTGCTGATTGCAGGAATTATAACGATGTTTTCGAATTCTATAATAAGGGTAAATGGACTTACAGATGATCAAATGCAATCTATTATCTATACTGCGCAAAATTCTAATTTTGATTTTCAAGGCCTTTTGTTTGCAGGAATAATTATGGGGGCTCTGGGTGCGGTTATGGATGTGAGTATATCAATAGCTTCTTCGGTAAAGGAAATTGAAGATGCTAAACCGGATATAACAGTGAGGGAATTGATAAAATCTGGTATGAATGTAGGTAAGGATATAATGGGAACTATGGCTAATACTTTAATACTCGCCTATGTGGGAGGAGCTATGTACATAATGATTATGGTTTCTTCCTATTCCTACAGCACTTCTATTACTACTGCCATTGATCAGGACGTGATTGCTTCGGAAATATTAAAAGCTTTAGCTGGAAGTATTGGACTGATTTTGGCAATACCCATTACAACAGTTGCAGCTGCACTGCTTGTTAAAAGACATAGAGAAAAAATGCAGGGAATATCTGAAGAGGGAAAGTGAAAGTAACATTTTCTCATCTGAATAAATATAATACAGTGAAACAAATTGAAAAGAAAGGATGAAGTACAATGGAGATCACTGTAAATTTTTACATTGTTTCAGATGAAGATTCCGGAGAATCGGAAAAATTCCACAGCCAGATAAAATCAGAGAACCCTATATATTTAACTCTTCAGGAAGGTGACATTATAGTATCTGAAAAGGATAATTTAGAGTATGCTGTAGTTAAGACCGTAAAAAATCTTTATAAAAAGGAATTAGACGTATATATAACTGGTATAAAAAGTAAAGAAGAGATAATGGATGAAATAGAAAATCTGGCTAATAAAACTGTAAAATCTGTATTGGAGTCCATTAAAGATACATTGGGTTTTGATGAAAAAAAGGATTTTAGTGAGGATTAAGGTTAAAGGCACTGTTGAATTCATTTACTTTTTATGATTTCAATGGTGTTTTTTGAACATAGAAAAATTAAATTTAGGAGTATGAAATATGAATAAAAGCGCACTTAAAAACTTGGCTTGTGAAGGCAGAACTGAACTAATTGAAAAAGTACATATTAGGGCCCTGCAATGTGGCATACACGGAGATGATGCTGAAAGATTTAACCCTGAGGCTATGAATGGAATTACCCTCAGCAATGAGGAAGAATTACAGAGGGAAAAAATAATTGAGAAAATTGAGATCCTGAATAATAGAGGTGAAAATGGATATAAAAAGGTAATTGAGAGAATTGCCTATATCTGGTTTAATAGATTTGTAGCATTGAGGTTTATGGAAGTGAATGATTATCTGCCTACAGGAGTAAGGGCATTGTCTTCTTCTTTACCGGGATCTGTAGAGCCAGATTTAATGAAATACGCTTTTAAAGTGAAGCTCCCTGTAGATACTGAGAAAATATACAAGATGAAATTAAATGGTGATATGGAGGGCCTGTTTAAATATATGATAATAATTCAGTGTAATAGTTTAAGCAACTCTCTTCCATTTGTGTTTGAAAGGCTGGAAAGCAGCTGTGAATTATTGTTTCCAGAGGGAATTTTAATAAATGGAGATTTTATAAGGAAATTGACAGATACTTCCCTTATACCAGAAAAGGATTGGAAAGATGTAACTGTTATAGGGTGGCTCTATGAATACTACATATCCGAGGAAAAAAATAAGCTGATGAAGGCAAAGAAAAAGTATACTAAAGGGGAAATACCATATGTGACACAGCTCTTTACTCCAGATTGGATAGTCAAATACATGGTTGAAAATTCCCTGGGAAGGTATTGGGTAGAAGCCCATCCGGAGCATGGCGATCTAAAAAGAAATTGGGAATTTTATATTGAAGATCTACGGCCTGGAGCTTATGAAAAATTACGTCCTCATATTGATAGAAAATTAAGTATTGAAAATGTTAAATGTTTTGATCCGGCTTGCGGATCGGGACATATACTTATATACATGTTTGATGTATTGTATCAGATATATGAAAGATGTGGTTATGATCGAGGGAAAATACCAGAATTGATTATAGAGAATAATCTTTATGGAATGGACATAGATGACAAGGCATATAGGCTGGCGTGTTTTGCTGTTGTCATGCAGGGAATGAAATATAACAAAAAACTTCTCAAAAATATAGAGAGAAAATCAAGAGACGGGCAGTTTAAAAGCATTGATTTAAATATAGTGTCTATACAAGAGAGCAATGACCTTAATGAAGATGATATAGTTTATATAGCAGGAAGTAAATTTGGTGAAAATTATGTAAAGACGAAGGCATTTATAGAAACATTTAAAGATGCTAAAATATACGGATCATTAATACAACTGAGAGGATTTAAAAAGGATTTTTTTATAAATAGATTGAAATATATGATAAATAATTCAGATTACAATTTAATTCAACATAAAAGAAGGGAAAAAATCATTAAATTATTGTCTGAATTTGTAAAGCAGGCCGAGATAATGTCAGAAACTTATGATATTTTAGTGACAAATCCACCTTATATGGGGAACAGGTATTTTAATCCACTGCTAGGAAAATATATTGCTAAAAATTATCCAGCGGCAAAGACGGATATGTTTTCTGCTTTTATGCTGTATAGTTTTTCAAAAGTTAAATGTAATGGACATCTGAGTTTTATGGTACCTTTTGTGTGGATGTTTATACAGTCCTATGAAGAGTTGAGAAAGATTGTAATTCATACCAGAAATATAAGCAGTTTGATTCAGCTCGAATACTCTGGATTTGAAGAGGCTACAGTGCCTATTTGCACATTTACCTTGAGAAATTACAGTGTGGATATACCGGGAAATTATATAAGATTGTCAGATTTTAAGGGGGCAAAAAGGCAGCCGGAAAAAACCAGGGAGGCAATAGCCAATTCCTGTGTGGATTACAGATTTACTGTGGAACAGAAAAAGATGAAAAAGATTCCAGGAAATAGATTTGGATACTGGCTTACAGATAGGGAGATTGAAATATTGAATAGATCGAAAGTTGTAGCTGATGTTGCGTATCCTTGCACGGGCATGCAGACAGGTAGCAATGATAAATACATAAGACAGTGGTTTGAGGTAGACTATAATCACATAAACTTTTCTGGAGTGAATAGGAATGATAAGTATTGGATTCCATATCAAATGGGCGGTGAGGCAAAAAAATGGTATGGAAATATATCTGAGATAATTTATTGGAAAGACAACGGGCAGAAAGTAAGAGAGGAAAAAGGTTCCATCATACGAAACGAAAAATTTTTTTTCCACAAAGGCATAAGCTGGAAGAGAATAACCTCTGGAAAAAATACCATAAGAATACTGAATGAGGGTTTTATTTTTGACCAGTCTGCTGATTCAATATTTGTGAAAAATGAATTGGACTATGATTATATGTTAAGTTTTTTTAACACCAAGATAATGGCAAATATCTTTGAGTTTATTGCCCCTACGTTAAATCTCACTGCAGGCACTGTTAAGCAGATACCGATATATATGGAACATAATCCATCCATAAGAAAAAAAATTGATCTGCTCTGCAGGGAATGTATATCCATATCCAAAAATAACTGGGATTCTTTTGAAACCTCCTGGAATTTCAAAAAACATCCTCTGCTGATCTACAAGGGGAATTCAAATACCATAGAGAAAGCATATTACAATTGGGAGAATTTTTCTGAAAAACAATTTTATAGGATGAAGTGTATTGAAGAGGAATTAAATAAAATATTTATAAAAATTTATGGTTTTGAAAATGAAATGACTGCAGAAATTGGGGAAAAAGATATTACAATAGAGAGAGTCAATAGGGAAAGGGGAATAAAGTCCTTTATATCCTATGCAGTAGGATGTATGTTTGGAAGGTATTCTCTGGATATGGAGGGAATTGTGTATGCAGGAGGCAGTTTCAATTCACGGTTTACAATTAACAATTCACAATCTGGAGATAGAATATGGCGGATCAGAAAGGTGGATAAAGATGATGAGGGCCATGTTATATCTGGTTTGTGGACAGATGCTTCCTTTGCTCCGGAGGAGGACAATGTAATTCCAGTATTGTATGAGGATTATTTCAGAAATGACATAGTATCCAGGTTTGTAGAATTTGTGGGAATAGCTTTTGGAAAAAAGAATTTATCTCAGAATATTGCTTTTATAGCACAGACTCTTAAAAAAAAGAGAAATGAAAGCGACAGGGAAACTTTGAGAAGGTATTTTATGAATGATTTTTTTAAAGATCACCTTCAGAGGTATAAAAAAAAGCCCATATACTGGCTGCTTACTTCCGGTGAATACAAAGTCTTTAACTGTTTGATCTATGTACATAGATTTGATAAGAATATATTATCCAAAATTAGAACTGATTATATATGTAAACTTCAAAGCAAATTGTATGAAAAAAAGAATGCCCTGTGTCTTGAAAAAGGAAACACAGCTCAAAGACTTTCAATTCTCCATAATCAGCTGGATGAATTGAGAGAATATGATAAAAAACTGCATCATATGGAAAACATGCAAGTAGAAATTCATCTTGACAGTGGAATTAGAGCCAACTATGAAAAATTCAAGTTGATTTTGAAATGAAATTATGAATTACAAAATAAAAGGGGGTAAGAATGTGAAAGACAGACTTGAGAGAGATTTGCTGGGAGAGAAAAAAATTCAGAGTTCAGCTTATTTTGGCATCAATACTCAAAGAGCCATGGAAAATTTTAATCTGGGCGGCAAAATAGTGAATTTGAATCTGATTAGAGAAATTGCACTAATAAAAAAGGCAGCTGCAATAGTAAACAGGGATTTAAAAGAGATAAGCTCTGATAAGGCTGATGCCATAATTAGAGCCAGCGAAGAGGTTATAGAGGGCAGATTTGATGATCAATTTAATCTGAGTGCGTTTCAGGGGGGAGCAGGTACTTCTACAAATATGAATGTAAATGAGGTTGTAGCCAATAGAGCTATAGAAATACTTGGCGGTAAAAAGGGCCAGTACACTCTGGTACATCCACTAAATGACGTGAACATGTCACAATCAACCAATGATGTGTATCCTACGGCTCTTAGAATTGCAGCTATACGACAGATAAGAAAATTGAGCAATTGCCTGGCGGATTTACAGGAAGAACTGCAGGTAAAGGAAAATGAATTTTCTGATATGATAAAATTGGGGAGAACTCAGCTTATGGATGCACTTCCAATGATGGCAGGCCAGGGGTTTGGTGCCTATGCCAAAGCAATAGCAAGGGACAGATGGAGAATTTACAAGGTGGAAGAAAGACTGAGAGAAGTGAACATAGGAGGTACTGCCATAGGCACAGGTCTAAACGCCCGAAATAAATTCATATATGAAATAACGGATGTACTTCAGAATTTAACAGGGCTTGGACTTGCCAGATCCGATTATCCCATGGATATAACCCAGAATTGTGATGTATTCGTAGAGGTGTCGGGGCTTTTGAAAGCTCTGGCTGTAAATCTGATGAAGATTTCCAATGATCTGAGATTGCTGAATTCAGGACCCAGAGGGGGAATTGGAGAGGTAGTACTTCCCGAGGTACAGGCAGGATCTACTATTATGCCGGGCAAAGTAAATCCAGTCATAGCGGAAATGGTGGGTCAGGTCAGTATGAGAGTCATATCAAATGATACTGCCATCACCTTGGCCAGCGGTTCGGGACAGCTGGAGCTGAATGCTTTTACACCGCTTATTGCGGAGTGTCTGCTTGAATCTCTTGAATTGCTGGAAAGATCGGTTACCATATTTAAGGAAAAGTGCATTGAAAATATTAAAATAAATGAAAAAAAATGCAGAAATAACCTGGAATCATCTACGGCGTTGGTAACAGCTCTTGTGCACTATATAGGCTATGACAGGGCTGCACAACTGGCAAAAAAGGCATTGAGAGAAAACAAGACAATAAAAAAAGTGCTTTTGGAAGAAGAAGTGCTGACAGAGGAAAAAATAGATGAGATAATGAATCCATATCAGCTTACAAAACCAGGGATACCTGGCATATAAATATTTGGAGGTGTAATTATGAGCTTAAATGAAACCCCCCGATCTGTGAGAGTACATATAGCCCTGTTTGGAAAAAGAAATGCAGGGAAATCAAGTATTATAAATGCAATAACCGGGCAGGATATAGCTATAGTATCGGATGTAGGGGGAACTACTACAGATCCAGTTTATAAATCCATGGAGATTTTACCTATAGGACCCTGTGTGATAATAGATACGGCAGGACTTGATGATGAAGGCAAATTGGGGCATTTGAGAAAGAAGAAGACCGTGGAGGTACTGAATAAAACTGACATCTCTCTGGTGGTGATAGATTCTGTTCTTGGAATTACCGATTATGACAGATATATAATAAATGAGATAAAAGATAAGGACATACCGCTTATAGTGGTACTGAACAAAATAGATATCCTAAAGAAGGATAATAATTATATCAAAAATGTAAAAGAGGAATTTAATGCTCCGGTAATATCGGTGTCTGCTGTATCAGGTGAAGGAATTAAGAAGCTGAGAAATGAAATAGCAGGTATATTGCCCCAGGATGAAGATAGATTTAAAATAGTAGGAGATCTGATAAGCCCCGGAGATTTTGTGGTGCTCGTCATTCCAATTGACAAGGCGGCACCTAAGGGAAGGCTCATACTTCCACAGCAGCAGACCATAAGGGATATCTTGGAAAGCGATGCCATGGCGGTGGTGACAAAGGAATATGAGCTCAGAGAGACTTTGGAGAATTTGGGCAAAAAACCTAAAGTGGTGATTACGGATTCCCAGGTATTTTTAAAAGTTTCAGCAGATACTCCCAAAGATATTTTAATGACATCTTTTTCCATATTGTTTGCCAGATATAAGGGAGATCTGGTGGAACTTATAAAGGGAGTAAAAGCTGTAAAAAAATTAAAAGATGGTGACAAGGTATTGATTGCAGAGGGATGCACCCATCACAGACAGTCCGATGATATAGGAAAAGTGAAGATACCCAGGTGGATAAGGCAGATCACGGGGAAGAAGATAGATTTTGAGTTTTCTTCAGGCGTTTCTTTTACAGATGATATAAAAAAATATGCACTCGTAGTTCACTGCGGCGGGTGTATGTTGAATAGATCTGCTATGATTTACAGGATAAATACTGCAAAACAATTCAATGTACCTATAGTCAACTACGGCATTTTGATTGCATATGTTCAGGGAATATTGGACAGGGCTTTAAAACCATTTCCGCTGGCTAAAATGGCATGGGACAGCACCGAGGATTAATTATTTTAAATCAAATGTAGAAATTATTAAAAAATTATATAT
>NZ_FXYI02000086.1:0-14955 GCF_900184915.1 Clostridium sp. HV4-5-A1G
ACTTCTAGCTTCGTCGGCAGAGTCAGATGTGTATAATATACAGCATATAAATTATAAATGAGTAAACTTTTAAAGTTTACTCCGAGCTCTGTACAAAAAAATGAATTTCTGCATAGTTTAATTATGCAGTAATCCCTTTTGTAAATATGTCTTAATATTCTGTACTCTGCAATGATCTTCCGCATTTGATTTATTGTTTTGCAAATATAAAATAGCTTCCAATACACCACCAGCAATATTTCTTGCTTTGTCAGAAATTGTAAAGCAGTTCTTACGCTCAGAAGCCCTGGGATCTATATCAGCTATCTTAAGTCCCTTAAATACAGTACTGTTATCTCTTATAATACCTCTTAACACTCCTGTCAATGAGGCTTTTATTTTTACATTGTCTACTAGGGCTATGGTGCTGCCTTTTTTTACTAGATCTCCAATTTGCTTAATATTTTTTATGATTCCACTGCAGGGGCTGTATATCACTCGTTCTTTAGAAAAACCAAGTATACTTCCAGGGCATCCTGTGTCGGCCATGGCACAGCCGCTGTATATAACTCTTCCCAAATTGTGACCTCTCATGGTTTCAACAACTGCATTTACATCGTCACCTGCTTTAAAGCCAGGGCCTAGACCTATAGTTATATCTGCCATGTTTATATTTGTTCCTAAATTTTTTTTAGCCAGTATTGCATCAACTAAAATTTTAGGCCTTATGGTATTTAAACAATTACAGTGTGGATCTACCATTATAGGAACTCTGTTATTTATCCACGCATCATATATATTTTTCATATTTTTAGCATATACAGCGGTAATTCCTTCTATTGTAATCTTACCCTCGTATATTGCTTCGCTAAAAGATACCAATCTTCTAATAGAAGTGGGATTTTTAACTTCTAAAACCAGAACCTTAAAACCACATCTGTGAAGCTTTTGCACAGTACCTGAAGCAATATCTCCTCCTCCTCGAATTATCACAATATCATTACGCATATTAGATCACCCTTATTTTATATTTAATATATTTTTATAATCGTACGGTGTATCAATATCAAAAATAGGATATTGATTTTTTAATTCTAAAAAGATTATTTTATCAATGTTTTTATTTATTATAGATTTTCCACCAGTGTCACCGGTTAAATTCAGAAGTTCTTTTATATAGTCTTTTGGAAAAATGACAGGGGAACCAGGCCTAAGCTTGAATTTAGGTACTATAATAAAATGTCTATGAAATTTAAAGCACTGCATTAAATCGTTTATAGTATTTGAAGTTAGCATAGGCTGATCACCTGTGAAAAACATATATCCGTCAGCAGGGACTGAATTGATAATTCCGAGTTTTATAGATTGACTCTGACCAATGTAAGCCTTGTTGTTTTTTACAACATTTAACCCCTTTTTTTTAGCCAAGTTTATCACTTTTACATCTCGTGCAACTAGAATGACTTGATTAAAAGTACAATTTGCTATGGCATCAATAGTGTGTTCAAGTAATGGTTTACCCTTATAAGGTAAAAGCAGTTTATCGGTACTCATTCTATGAGAATATCCTGAAGCCATTATAATAGCATTGATCATTTAATTTATAGTTTACCCCCTTTAAAGTACCTCATAAATTTTATTTTTTAAGCTGCCCATAATTATTCTATCTATGTAATTATGAGGTTTAATGTTTTTCGATAATATTTTTGAAAATACTGTTGAATTTGTGTCTTCCACTTTGTTGATGAATAGAATTTTTTTACCCGATGATTTTTTAAATAAACCATTAGGATGAAGTATAAGTGAAATCAAATGATTTAATGAGACTTTTTCACCTAAGTGAGAATTAGTTAGTTCTATAAATCTATCAACTCTATGGATATTATCTGAATTGATTGTCTTACCTAAGCAAGTTATATCAATTATTCCAACAGTAATGTTGGTGCCTTTGAAGATTACAGGTTCGTTTTCTCTCCAACCTTTTAGAGATTTGCCTTTTGAACCATCTGCTTCTATTAATATATAGTCAAAATTATGAAGCTCTTTTATTAATGTATCTTCATCTAGTCCCGATATTTTTGAATTATTATCTAATATATTACCATAAACATAGATACCTTTTTCAGGTAATGTACAGCAGTGCAGAAAATTTTTTTTACCTATAGCCATAAAATCATACTGTTCTTTAGAGGGAACATAAATTTTTGTAGTAGTAAATAACAGTACTTTATTTTGAGATCTAAGTTCCTGTGCTAAGTTAAACATAAAAGAGGTTTTACCTCCAGCTCCAACTATTGATACAACGCAGTTTTTATATATACCCAACAAGTCTTTCAGCAATTTTTGAACACCTCGTTTATCAGTGTATTAAATATATATTACTGATTTTTATTAATACAAGCAATAAGTATACCTAAAGTATTTGATAAGCCATTGATATAATAATTATGTATGCTAAATTTAAAGATAAAGCAAAGGGTTAATTTTAAATTTATGGATATAAAATTGTGGTTGGAAAATAAAAAAACTATATTATAGGCAGTTTCATTATCAAATTGATAATTATATGTATATTTGATAAATTTCATAATGCTATAGGGTATAATAAAATCAAATTATAATTTTAGTATAAATATATCAAGATGATAATTTATTAGATCTAAAAAGGATTGATGTAATGATGGAAACTTCTTTTTTAAAGCAAATACAGCCTACAGTTATCAAGTATGCAAATATAATTTCAAAAACAATAAATGTAGATGTAGAAATAGTTGATAAGAATTTTTTAAGAATTGCGGGTACAGGTATCTATAGTCAAAAGACAGATGAAGATATTTCTACAGAAGGTTATGTATATAATCATGTTCTTAAAACTGGAGAAACACAGGTAATAGAAAGTCCAGGTAAAAATTTTTTGTGTAGGAATTGTAATAATAGGAAGCATTGTATTGAAAAAATGCAGGTTTCTATGCCTATAATTTATGAAGAAAAGATTATTGGGGTTATAGGATTTATATGCTCAGATGATGAACAAAAGCAGCGGGTAAAGAAAAATATAAAATCTTATCTGGAAATTTTAGAGCAAATATCAGATTTTATAAGAGCTAAGATATATGCCCATTTTGAAAATAAGAGAAACAATATGATGATAGATCTTTTAAAACAGGTTATAGATTCTGTGAATAAGGGTGTAGTGGTTTTGAGTGATAATAATGAAATTGTTCATATGAACAGCAGTGCGGCAGATCAGCTTAATATAGATCCGGATAAATTTAAACATAGTATAGATGTGACTGCAACTGGTGAATATATAGCAGGTACAGAAGTGTATACAGTTATAGTAAACAAGAAGAAATTATATTTAATGGGACAGTTGATTCCAGTATATCCGAGATTAGCCACCTATGATAGAATATTTATATTTGACAAAATAAAAAAATTAAAGGCGGATATGTATAAGGTAGCAAAAATACGAGAAGTTAAAGCTGATGATATTATAGGAAAGTCTAAAGTTATGATTAAATTGAAAGATAGGATAAAAAAGATGGCTTCTTCAAAATCCACAGTACTTATAACAGGAGAAAGTGGAACGGGGAAAGAATTGATCGCCAAAGCTATACATTCTGAAGGTGATAGGAGGAATAAGCCTTTTATAGCCATAAACTGTGGAGCTATACCTGATAATCTTTTGGAGAGCGAATTATTTGGATATGCCAGAGGTGCTTTCAGCGGGGCAGATCCTAGGGGAAGAATAGGAAAATTTGAACTGGCCAATGGGGGTATAATATTTTTGGATGAAATAGGTGATATGCCACTATATTTACAGGTGAAGATACTAAGAGTAATTCAAGAGAAAAAAATAGTCAGAATTGGATCCAACCAGCTTATGAATTTAGATATACGTGTTATAGCAGCCACTAATAGGGATTTAAAAAAACTTATAAAGGAAAATAAATTTAGAGAGGATCTATATTATCGTTTAAATGTCATACCTATGGAAGTACCACCTCTCAGGTGCAGGAAAGAGGATATAGAATTGCTTGCTATGAATATAATTGGGAAATACAATTATGCTTTTAATAAATCAATTCATGGCATTGATAGTAGAGCAAAACAGCTCTTAGTAGATTATTCCTGGCCGGGCAATGTAAGAGAACTGGAAAATACTATAGAATTTATGATGAATATGGCTGGCAAAAGTGGAATTCTAACTGTAGATATGCTTCCTGAAACTATTTTAAACTATAAGGGTCAGATAGATGAAAAAATTTTAGCACATGAATCGATAAAACCACTTAAAGAAGTTGAAAAAAAATATATATTGAAGGCTTTAGACTTGTATGGCTCTGATACGAAAGGCAAGCAAATGGCAGCAAATAAATTGGGTATAGGAATAGCTACCTTGTATAGAAAATTGGGAGGCATAAAATAATTTTTTATTGGTTATCATTATGATACTTTATTATCATAATGATAACCAAGATATTGTGTATTGTCGCATATTATACAGCGATATCTTTTGAATCTTAAATATCAACTTTTATAGAGTTTTTCTAAATTGTTATGGAACGATTATTGCTGTAGTTAATTGCGTAAAAAGTTATTATGAAGAGGAGACATAAATAAAATGGATAAAAAGATATTGTGGAAGAAAAATACTATCGGAGTAAAGGAAAAAAAATCTGTAGAATTTTTAAGTAAGAGGGAAATTGAAAAGGTTAAAAAATTTCATGAAAGTTTTCCCCAATATTCAGAAACACCTTTAGTGAATCTGAGCAATTTGGCTAAAAAAATTGGTTTAGGTGGTATATATGTAAAAGATGAATCCTATCGTTTTGGGCTAAACGCCTTTAAAGTTTTAGGAGGTTCTTTTGCAATGGGAAACTACCTGGCTCAAAAATTAAATAGGGATATATCAGAATTGGGATATGCCAAAGTCACTTCAGACAAAGTAAGAAAGCAATTGGGAGAAATTACTTTTATAACTGCTACAGATGGAAATCACGGGCGCGGAGTTGCATGGACGGCATCTCAACTAAAACAAAAATCAGTAGTATACATGCCAAAGGGCTCATCTCAAAGCCGTTTTCAGAATATAAAAAATGAAGGTGCAGATGTAACTATTACGGATTTGAATTATGATGATGCAGTTAGATTGGCAAATAAGCATGCAGAAGAGAATGGATGGGTAATGGTTCAAGACACCGCATGGGAAGGTTATGAAGATATCCCTACCTGGATAATGCAGGGATATGGGACAATGTCCTTAGAAGCATTGGAGCAGTTGAAAAAGTTAGAAGTTGAAAGACCAACTCATATATTTATACAAGCTGGAGTTGGTTCACTGGCTGGTTCGGTTCAGGGGTTCTTTGCATCTGCATTTGGAGAGAATTGTCCTAAGACAGTTGTAGTGGAGGCCGATGAGGCAGCTTGCCTGTATAAATCAGCTGTAGCAAA
Organism: Clostridium sp. HV4-5-A1G; assembly: GCF_900184915.1. Classification (NCBI taxonomy): domain Bacteria; kingdom Bacillati; phylum Bacillota; class Clostridia; order Eubacteriales; family Clostridiaceae; genus Clostridium; species Clostridium sp. HV4-5-A1G. The sequence goes on from NZ_FXYI02000086.1 coordinate 5,437, forward strand.
TGACGGAAAAGTTAGATCCGTTGGAGGAGATATGCCTACTATAATGGCGGGACTTGCCTGCGGTGAGGCAAATACCATAGGCTGGGAAGTATTGAAGTCCTATAGCAGTGAATTTATTGCTTGTCCCGACTGGGTTACGGCTAAAGGAATGAGAGTTCTTGGAAATCCATTGAAAGGAGATACTAGAGTTATTTCAGGAGAATCAGGTGCAGTTACCACAGGGCTTTTATGTTCTATAATGACAAGAGACGATTTAAAAGGACTTAGAGAAGAGCTGGAATTAGATGAAAATTCAAAGGTACTTTTATTTAGTACGGAAGGCGATACGGATCCGGATAAATACAGAAGAATTGTATGGGATGGAGAATATCAGAGCATATAATTTATAAATATTGTAATCATAATATCTAATTTTTATATATTTTAGATATGTCAAAGAGGAGAGTAATATGTATAAATTCACTTTAAATGGAGTTCAAAAGATTGTAAGTGAAGATAAAAAGCTGTTAGATTATCTAAGAGATGATGAAAGGTTGACCTCAGTAAAGAATGGCTGTGGTGAAGGAGCCTGTGGAGCCTGCATGGTGTTATTAGATGATAAAGCAGCAAGGGCATGTTTGTTTACTTTGTCTAAAGTAGAAGGAAAAAATATAACGACTATTGAAGGCTTTACAGAAAGAGAAAGAAAAGTGTTTGCATGGGCTTTTTCTGAAGCTGGGGCAGTGCAGTGCGGTTTTTGTATTCCTGGGATGGTTATAAGTGCTAAGGCTCTTCTAAATAAAAATTTAAACCCAACTTCTAAGGATATAAAAGCCGCTATCAATGGCAATATATGTAGGTGTACTGGCTATGTAAAAATAGAAAAAGCTATAAAAATGGCGGCTAAGGCTTTTAGAGAAAAAATCAAGCTGCCTGAAAGAAATTTTAAGGGACTTGTAGGAGAGAGAATATACAGGGTTGATGCAGAGGACAAGATATTAGGCAGGGCAGAGTATTCGGGGGATATGCATGTAGATGGAATGCTATATGGTTCAGCTTTAAGAAGTAAGTATCCTAGGGCTTTAGTGAAATCAATAGATACGACAGAAGCAGAGAATTATCCTGGTGTTGTGGCAGTTCTTACGGCTAAAGATGTGCCGGGTAAAAGATATTCAGGTCATATAGTAAGTGATTGGCCGATTATGATTGCAGAGGGAGAGGAAACCAGATATTTAGGAGATGCTGTTGCCCTGGTAGCAGCGGAGACTAAAGAAGTATTGCAGAAAGCATTGGGTCTAATTAAAGTAGAATATGAAGAACTTAATCCATTGACGTCTCCTGAAGCAGCTATGGCAAAAAATGCACCTAAGATACATTCTAAAGGAAATATATTGTCAAGAGAAATTTTAAAAAGAGGAGATCCGGATAAAGTTATAGCAGAATCTAAATATGTAGTTACCAACAAGTATTCAGTCCCATTTACGGAACATGCTTTTTTAGAACCAGAGTCTGCATTAGCTATGCCATATGGGGAAGATGGAGTAAAGGTATATACTGGAACTCAGGGCATATATGATGATCGTAGGGAAATCTCAAGTATCCTGGGATTGCCTCCTGAAAAAGTAAGGATAATTAGCAAATATGTTGGCGGAGGATTTGGTGGGAAAGAAGATATGAGCGTGCAACATCATGCAGCTCTTCTGGCTTGGTATGCTAAAAAACCGGTGAAGGTCACTTTAACTCGTAGAGAAAGTATAATTGTACATCCTAAGAGGCATGCTATGGAAATGGAATTTACGACTTCCTGTGATGAAAATGGTATCTTAACAGCTATGAAAGCACGGATCATATCTGATACTGGTGCTTATGCTTCTTTGGGAGGACCTGTCCTTCAAAGAGCTTGTACACATGCGGCAGGACCTTATAATTATCAAAATATAGAAGTGGAAGGAATTGCAGTGTATACAAATAACCCTCCAGCAGGAGCTTTCAGGGGATTCGGGGTTACGGAATCTGCTTTTGCTACAGAATGTAATTTGAATCTATTGTCAGAAAAAGTTGGAATATCACCTTGGGAAATAAGGTATAAGAATGCTATTGAACCTGGAGAAGTACTCCCCAATGGACAAATAGCAGGAGATGATGTGGCTTTGAAGCAAACTCTTCTGGCGGTTAAGGATGAGTATGAAAAATATCCTTATGTGGGAATAGCTAGTTGTTTTAAAAACAGCGGTATAGGGGTAGGACTTCCGGATATAGGAAGATGTAGATTGACTGTAGTAGATGGAAAAGTGCATATAAGGACTAGTGCAGCTTGTATAGGTCAAGGTCTTGCGACTATGGTAACTCAAATACTTTGTGAAACTGCAGGTGTCACTCCAAAAGATGTAGTAGTGGATTCGCCTGATACGGAAATTACTCCAGATTCAGGTACAACTACTGCTTCAAGGCAGACGGTGTTTACAGGAGAAGCTGCCAGGTTGGCATCGCTAAAACTCAAAGAAGCCCTCGCACATGAGCCGCTGGAGAGTTTAGAAAATAAGGATTTTTATGGAGAGTATTCTGGAGTTACAGATCCTATAAATTCAGATAAACCCAACCCTATAAGTCATGTGGCCTATGGTTATGCAACCCAGGTAGCAGTTTTAGATGAAAAGGGAATAGTTCAAAAAATAATTGCAGCTCATGATGTAGGGAAAGCTATAAATCCAAGCAATATTGAGGGACAAATAGAAGGTGGAGTTGTTATGGGACTTGGATATGCTCTTACGGAAAATTATCCATTAAAAAATTCAGTACCTACAGCTAAATTTGGTACTTTAGGACTTTTTAGGGCACTGAAAGTTCCAGAGATAAAAACCATAATAATAGAAAATAATAATTCTTCTCTTGCTTGTGGAGCTAAAGGAATAGGAGAAATAACCTGCATTCCTACAGCACCGGCAATTCAGGGAGCATATTTAAAATTAGATGGAAAATTTAGAACCAAGCTGCCATTAGAAGATACGGCGTATAATAAAAAAATTTTAAAACATAATAAGAAATCCCTACACTAACGTGTAGGAATTTCTTATTAATTATTTTTTCCACAGCATTGTTTGTATTTTTTACCACTTCCGCAGGGACAGGGATCATTTCTACCTATTTTAATTTTATTAACTACTGTTTTGGAATTAACCCAATTTTTATGAATTTCTTTTCTCTTTTCTTTAGAAAATATGGAATTCCACTGGGGAAGTTTATATAAGTAATCTGCTTTTGCATCTAACATATTGTAATATAATTTTTCAAAATTAATTTCTATGTCAATAGTTGAAGTTCTCTTCAGATTTTCTAAATTTAATGGCTTCTCTATGCTTTGATTTATTCCATCTAAAAACCCTGTAAAAAATATCGGTGATATTTTAAATTTTTTAGCTAAATTTTCTATTGTTCCGCTTATGGTAGAGTTATGTTCTGATAATATTTCTGTATAAATGTTTCTTTCAATTGAACCATATTCTTTCCAAAAAGCGTTTTCTCCTTTTGCCTTCACAAAATCTACTACGGTATCTGTCCATTCTTTATATAAACTCATATATTATCCTGCTGCAGTATTTGGCAGCAAGTACCTCCTTTCAAAATTGAAAATAAATTTTAGATGTATCCTGGTATAAAAGTTTGTGTAAAGGTGATTTCAATAAATTCACTTATTATTTTTTTAAGCTTTCAATATCATTTTTACCAAGAGGTTTGGATAAATCAAAATTATCCCCCCAAATTTTAGAATCTTTGTTATCTATAAAAATTTTAACTTTTTTCACAGTTGGAAGTTGTTCAAGAGAAAAAACTATGCCCTTTAAACAAGCTTCTTCTTCTACCGGAGTCATTTTAGTATTAGCTTCCTTACTTAGATTTAAATAGGCAATATTATCTTTTATGGAAATACTCATAACTCTACTCTCTTTTGGAAGTATAGGTGCTAATCTGCTATTTACCGAGGGACCTTTTATCAGTTCATTTACTATTGTTTCAGCCAATAGCTCATCTTCTTTTATAACTCTGCTCTCCTTTGTAATTTCAACAGTATTTGGCTTACTTGAGGAATTGAAATAAACATCTAGATCCAATAAGTTAGTTTTTCCTTTTGAAAGTACTATATCTTTTTCTTTTTGTTTATTATTTATGCTCAGTTCATCTTTTTTTTCACAGGCAGTCAGTGTCAGAAAGGAAAATGCAATTATAGAACATATTGTCATACTGAAAATTCTTTTCATATATTACCACCTTTTTATTAAAAATTTATGAAGTTACTGGGCTCATCACGTTTTGCCATAGAAATATTTATATCTGATTTTAATTTAACTCCAGCTTCATTTAAGGTAGTTGCTACAGTTTGATAAGCTAGCTCAGGATAGTTGTTTATCTTACTTAAATGTCCCAGAATAATTCTTTTGAATTTTCCATTTAAGATATCTAAGATAGCTTTTCCACAATCATCGTTGGATAAATGTCCTATTTTACTTAATATTCTTCTCTTTAATTCATAGGGATATGGACCGAATTTTAACATTTCTACATCATGGTTGCTCTCTATAAGCAGTACGTCTGAATCCCTGAGTATAGCTTTATTTTCTTCTGAAATAAATCCTGAATCCGTTGCTACACAAGCTCTCTTACCATTGCAGTCAACAGCATATCCACAGGGATCTACAGCATCATGGGATATAGAATAGCTGATTATGTCCATATCTTTAATGCTAATATAATTATTCGTAATTATATTGAGATTGTTTTCTTTTATTTTTCCCACAGATTTCAACATAGCTTTCCATGTGAGAGTGTTAGCATATATAGGTATATTGTATTTTCTGGATAATACACCTACTCCCTTAATATGATCAATATGTTCATGGGTAACTAATATTGCATCTATTTCATTGGCATTATAGCCTATTTTTGCAAGACCTCTTTCTATGCTTTTGCCAGAAAGACCAGCATCTATTAAAATTTTGGCATGGCGAGATGCTAAGAATATACTATTTCCACTGCTGCCGCTGTACAAAGGACAAAAAATCATGTTAAAAGTCTCCCCATAAAAATTATTTAGAATAAGATACCCTTTTTATATCAGCACCTAAAGCTTTAAATTTATCTTCTATATTGGGATACCCCCTGTCAATATGTTCAATACTTAAAACTTCAGTAGTACCCTCTGCAATAAGTCCGGCTATGACCATTGCTGCACCGGCTCTTAAATCCGTAGCTTTTACTACGGCACCGCTTAGTTTGCTTACTCCATCTATAATTGCAGTTCTACCTTCTACTTTTATATTGGCACCCATTTTTTTCAACTCATCTACATGTTTAAATCTACTTTCCCATATGCTTTCATTTATAATACTCCTGCCTTTAGCTACGGTTAAAAGTGCACTGAGAGGCTGCTGTACATCAGTTGGAAAACCAGGATAGGGTTGAGTTTTAATGTTTACTCCCTTTAATTTCCCATTGGATTTTACGGTTATAGAATCGCCGTCTTCTATTACTTGGGCACCCATTTCTATGAGTTTTGCCGATATTGATTCCAGATGTTTTGGTATGATGTTTTGAATTTCTACTTCGCCGCCACATGCAGCAGCAGCGATCATATATGTACCTGCTTCTATTTGATCTGGAATAACGCTGTAGGAACATCCTCTCAATTCTTTTACCCCAACAATTCGTATTGCTTCTGTTCCAGCGCCCTTTATATTTGCTCCCATGCTGTTTAAAAAATTTGCTACATCTACTATGTGAGGCTCTTTTGCCACATTTTCTAAAGTAGTTATACCTTCAGCAAGTGTAGCAGCTAGCATTACATTTATAGTAGCACCTACACTTACCACGTCAAAAAATATGTTAGTTCCAACTAATTTGTCAGCGTTTACTATTACACACCCATGTTTAATTTCTACTTTAGCGCCTAAAGCTTCAAATCCCTTTATATGTTGATCTATGGGTCTGACACCTATGGGGCATCCTCCGGGCAGTTCAACTCTGGCTTTTTTAAATCTGCCTAGTAGAGCACCTATAAGGTAATAAGAAGCCCTCATTTTTCTTACATCATCTGTATTTGCATCTATACTATCTATGGTGGTACTATCAATTACCACCGAATTTTTACCTGTTTTTATTTTACAGCCTAAACTCTCAAGAATTCTTTCTATGCAGTGAACATCTTCTATATCAGGAATATTGTCGATTGAAGATACGCCCTTACTAGCCATTATTGAGGCTGGTAATATTGCAACAGCAGCATTTTTCGCGCCATTAATTTCTATAGAACCGGAAAGGGAATTTCCACCGTTAATTACCAATTTATCCATTCATATATCCATCCTTATCACAAATTTGTATTTATATAAAGTTTAGAAAATCTCAAAATTTAATTCATATTACACAAAATTTATTATATCATAATTCCATGCTATTTTAACACAAAATTTTAAAATATGAACAGAAGGTTTAAATAATTATTTGAAAATAAAAATCCAGTTTTAGCAATGATAAAACTGGATTTTTATGTGTAATATTATTTTAGATGAATATATATTCGAGGAATTACTCTTTTACAAAGCTTCCACAATCAGTACACTGAACATCTTTGGCCATTGACTCATGCTTTGTGACCTGTATTTTATTAAGTGTACAATGGTTGGTATCCTTTGCATGAAATTTGCACTCATTGACTATACATCCAATACTGTTATTGTGATCAGTATTCATAATAGCACCTCTTCTTTTATAAATTTTATAACAATAATATTTTTTCACCATTGAGTAGTTTATATACTGAAAAATTATTGAAATTTTTAACATTATGAAGCTGGTGATTCTGTGATATAATATTATAAAATGGCATTTGTATAATATTAATTTGGGGGACTGAGGAAATAATGAAATATTATTTAGTGGCCTTGTTTGATAAGGATTCTTATTCATATATTGAGCGCATACAAAAAAACATATGTAGAAAGTATAGATTGTATAAAAATATGCCAGTTTTACATATAACTCTTGAAGTTGTGGAAAATCCCGATATAGATAAATTTAATGAAATTGTTTCAGGGATATTGAAACCCTATAAGAAATTCAAAGTGGAGATAAATGGAGCTATTTGTTTTGAACCTCCCTATAAATCTGTGAATTTAAAAGTAGAAAATAAAGGATATATTATAAGATTGGCTAGACAGATAAATGAAAAATTGAGATTATATAAATTTGATGTTAGAAAAGATATAAGTAAATGGGATTTACATATATCTCTGGCTAATACCAATTACGCTATGAGAGAATGGAGTTCTAAGGAGTATTCAGCTGCATGTGAGAATGTAAAAAGACAAGGTGTGCACAAAATGGCAAGAATTGACAGAATAGCATTGTGGAAACCGATAAATAATAAAAAGGATATGCTGATAAAAAATTTTTATTTGAAAGATTTTTAGAATATTTCATAATAAATGAGAGCAAGATTTGATCTTGCTCTCATTTATATATTTTAGATGTCCAATAAATTTTTTTTGTATATTGAATATAAATTTCTCAACTCGGACATCCTTTCCTCGGCTTCTATTTGAAGTTTAGAAACTTCCTCGTAATTTTTGTTTTCAGATGCAATTTTTATTCTTGAAAATAAACTTTTTTTAGAATAGGAATCTTTCATTAAATAATATCTTAATTCTTCTATTTTCATCCAATTTGCTACATCCAGATCCAGTGCTTTATCTATAGAATGAAGCATTTTATAGCCCCTTATTTCATCACAGAATTCGTTTATGATTCTATGATTTATTTCTATTAGCCACCTTTTTGTAGCACCAAGTTTAAAGCTATTTATCAATTTGTCATTTAATACATCATCTTTAACCAATACAGCTTTCTTCTCAGGATATTTATCAATAGCCGAGAGATTGTCATATACAGTAGCAGGAGCCTTGCCAAAGAATTTTTCTCTTTCTTCATCGGTAAAATCTTCAAATATATTCTCCTCACTTCTATAAGCTCTATCTTTTTCTAGATAATCTGCTTCTTCACCAGGTTTTTTAGAGAGCTCGGATAGAAGTTCATCTTCTGTTTTGTTATTTTTCAAAGCGTAATTTATACCGTCCATCATAGCCATATACAGTGCAGTCAAAGCTAGATAAGTATTGGTGCGTGGGTTTGGAGCTCTTAATTCAAACCTTGTAGCCAGTGGATTTTTTAAATCTCTTATTACACCTATAAGTACCGTTCTATTTCTTGAAGGTATATCAACAGAATGTCCTATAGAGGTTACAATACAAATTGGAGCCTCAAATCCTGGTTTTAATCTTCTAAGTGCATCAGTTGTAGAAGAAACAAAAGGATTGATGACTTCATAATTTTTAAGTATTCCCATTACGGAAGAATATCCAAAAACACTTAAAAAGTGTTCTTTAGTTGAAGAAAATAAATTTATTCTCTTATTGTTTTTCAATTTCAGAGCCAATCCTATGTGAGTGTGTTCGCCGCTGCCAGCTACCCCATCTATTGGTTTAGCAAGGAAAGTAACTTCAAGACCATTGTTCCTGAAAGTTTCTTTGACTATACTTTTTACAAGGAGCTCATTGTCAGCACACTGCATGGCATTAGAATATTTCCAATCTATTTCCAATTGCTCCATTATATGATTGAAATTTCCTGATTCATCGATTTTGGCTTTTACTCCACCTACTTCTTTATGGCCCATTTCCGGTTCCAGGCCATATGATTCCATAGTCAAAATAGTTTGTTCCAAGGCTGTCCTAACTACACCTTTTGTTCTAGTCCAATATTGTTCCTGAAGTACCTGAGATGTAGAAAGCTCCTCAATTTCAGCCTGATCGTTAGGTGTCTTTACCCAAAACTCTAATTCTGTAGCACAAGTAACAACTATGTCATCTATATCGTCATATTTTATGTTAAAAGGCGTTAGGGAATCAGGATGTTCTGTGAATAAATTTAGAAGGTTTGTTTTGAAGTGTTGAATACAGTTTTTCAAAGTGTATCTTGAATCTACAGCTTGATTTTCATGGTACAGAAAACAGGGAATTCTCAGTGTTCCGATAGGTTTTCCTGTTTCAGCATCCTTATTGTCCGTATTGTATTCTACATACCAGTTTACATCTAAGTCGCATACCATATCCACTTTTGCATTATTTAAGCTGGCAATTCCGGGAAGTACTACGGATGAGCCGTCAGTTTGGATTGCACCTTTTAAAAAGGCGTTTATGTCCTCAAGGAGAACTTTGATGGGAATTTTTTCGTCGGTGTCATTTCCAGAAAGGTCTATACCTACCAGGGATACGAATTTTATTTCTGGATGGGAAGTTAACATTTTCTTTAAATTTTCTTCAGAGTGCATTTCTTTAGGCACTATATAGATCAGATCTTTTAACATGGTGTTCCCTCCTGTGAATAATTTTTTAGAAGAGTATTTTAATACTCTAATCATTGTGCATAATAAATTTATGGTTTATATTTTTAAATTTTATATACCTATGATTTTATAATTAATATGTATGT
>NZ_FXYI02000087.1:0-14952 GCF_900184915.1 Clostridium sp. HV4-5-A1G
AAGTTATATTTTAATAGATTATCTATTTATTTCTTTTATTCTTCTGCTGTATCATTTGATTATAATCATCTACCATATCCTGCAAAGTAGTAAATTTCATAACCTGATCTATGCTCTCCTTAATTTTGCTCCATAAAAGTCTGGTAGCACAACAATCTATCCTGCTGCAAGAACTTTCACTATTTTCATCTATACAATCTGAAATTTCTACAGGACCCTCCAATACTCCCATTATATCAGCTATTGTTATATCTTTAGGTTCTCTATTTAAAATATATCCACCTTGTGCTCCCCTTATACTCTTGATCAAATTGGATTTTCTCAAACTGGAAAATAACTGTTCTAAATAATATTCCGATATGTTTTGTCTTTCTGATATACTCTTTATAGATGAAGGTTCCTCACTATAGTGAATAGCTAAATCCACCATAGCTTTTACACCATATCTTCCTTTTGTAGATAATTTCAAGTAACCACTTCCCATCTACTTTTTAAATACTTTACCTATTGTATTTTTTATATTATCAAATCAGAGTAAAATTGTCAACTATAAACTTCAAGTATTTTTGTCTACTAAACTGACGGATTAAATTCATCCAAATAATTTCTACATGTAGTTGATGGCTGACTGTAGTTGACAAAGAGGATAATTTTTTCTAAAATAATCATATACCACATAGGGGCATATGGCATATTTAAATATCACAGTTCCAACATAAAATTCAGTGGACTCTCAGTACGGCCAAAAAAAAATCTTCATTAATCGTAAATTGATCAAAAGAAAGGTGGAACTTCATTATGTATGTTATTGATAAGTTTCGAGAGAAAGAAGAATTTCGTACATTATGTCTAACAATACTATCAGGAATAGTTTTAATTATAAGTTTTTTTAAATTGATTCCGCAATTACCCTTTGATGCAGCCTGGATCGCCATTATCATAAGTGGAATTCCCATAGTTTTTGGGGCCACCAAAGGACTGATTACAGAATTTGATGTTACCGCTGATCTTCTAGTGGCAATTGCACTAATAGCTGCACTTATAATAGGCCAATATTTTGCTGCCGGAGAAGTCGCTTTCATCATGCAGCTGGGCACAGTGTTAGAGGATGTTACAGCAGATAGATCTCATAAAAGCCTGCAGTCACTTATAAAACTCACACCTCAAAAAGCATGTCTGCACAGTTTAAACGGTGATAGAGAAATATTGGTATCAGAAGTTAAAAAGGGTGATATTCTCTTAGTTCGTCCCGGTGAGTCTATTCCCGTTGACGGCAGAATACTCAGTGGAAACACTTCAATTGACCAATCAATCATGACCGGTGAATCCGTTCCCGTTGACAAAACAGCTGGAGATGAAGTATATCAGGGTACCATAAACCAACAGGGTGCTATAGAAATTAAAGCCATCAATGTAGGTGATGACTCCTCCCTTAAAAAGATGATCCATCTAGTAAAACAAGCTGAAGAAAACAAGGCACCCATCGTCCGTATTGCAGATAAATGGGCCCGTATTCTCGTTCCAATTGCCCTAGGCTGCTCTATATTGATCTTGATTATTACAAAGGATATTCACAGAGCAGTTACAGCATTGGTTGTCTTTTGCCCCTGCTCACTGATACTTGCCACTCCTACTGCCATAATGGCTGCAATTGGAAATGCCACAAAAAAGGGAATACTTATTAAATCAGGTTCTGCAGTAGAAACTGCCGCAAAACTCGATACCATAGTTATGGATAAAACAGGAACACTTACTTATGGCAAACTTCAAGTAGAGGATATTGTAATATTTGACCAAAATATAAGTAAGACAGATTTTATAAAACTGATTGCCAGTACAGAAAAATTTTCTGAACATCCATTGGGAAAAGCCGTTGTTGCATACAGCCAAAGTCATAACATTACTCCAGAGGATCCTGAATCCTTTGCAATGGAGGCTGGGAAAGGTATTTCTGCAACAATTTGTGGGCACAAACTCTCAATCGGTATGAAAATTATTGGACAAGAGCTTATAAATAGTTCTCCAAGAGCCTTGGAGTTTATTGAACAGACTCAAAAATATGGAAAGACCGTTTTACCCGTTGCTTTAGATGGAAAAATTGCAGGAATTATAACCATTGCAGATACTCTTCGAAAAGAGGCTAAAAGCACAATTTCAGATTTAAAAAAAGCTGGTATATCACATATGATCATGCTAACAGGAGACAATCAAACCGTTGCCAATTCTATTGGACAATCCATAAACATGACAGACATATTTGCTTCCCAGCTTCCTGGAGACAAATCCGCTACAATAAAAAAATTAATAGAAGAGGGGTATTCTGTAGGCATGCTGGGAGATGGAGTAAATGACGCCCCAGCTTTAGCCACAGCTTCTGTAGGTATTGTCATGGGTGCCATAGGCTCAGATGTGGCCATTGAAGCCGCAGATATCGCTTTGATGAGCGACGATATAAGCAAGCTTCCCTTTTTAATAAGGCTCTGTCGTAAAACCAGGAGCCGCATTATTTTTAACATCATCATCTCCATGTGCATCAACTTTTTCGCCATTATCCTCGCGGGTTTTGGCATTTTAAATCCTGTGACAGCAGCACTTGTTCATAACTGCGGTTCAGTATTTGTAGTTGTAAATTCCGCCCTGCTGCTCACATATAAAGAGGAGATCAGTTGATTATCTTCAAAATTAAAATTTGCATTTTTGCTATAATTTTTATAGTATAATTTAAAAGGAGTGGATCTCATGCCTGATTATCAACATCACGATATAAAGAAACTATGTCAGAGAATCAATAGAATTCAGGGGCAGTTAAATGGCATATGCAAGATGCTGGAAAATGACAAACCCTGTGACGAAATTATCATTCAGCTCAATTCTGCAAAAGCAGCTTTACAAAAAATCAGCCAAATTGTATTAGAAGATCATCTCGATCACTGTGTTCTTGACGCACTTCGCAGTAAAGACAGAGAACCTCAAATCGACAGCCTGAAACGTGCTTTAAATCAATATACAAAGATGATTTAAAAATTCAACGGAAAACTCAGTGCAGCCATAAGAAGTTACAGTTGAAAACTTCTTATGGCTGCATTGTTAAACTATTTTCAGGCTTATTGTGCTTCATAACAATTTACTATTTCTCCATAATAAATTGTATGATAATCCCCCGTATTACTGCCGCCGTAGCAATCTGAATCCACATCTTCAGATAAAAACTTTTTATCCATATCCCTTTTATATACAACCTTGCATTCATAATATATATTACATCCACCCATTACAGGGCTGCTCACGCTTTTACCCGGAACTGCTTTCAAATTGCACTCTTTAAATTTGTCTATATCTCTTCCTGATTTTGTCCCGCATATTGAAAATGCTTTTTTCATGCTGTCATCAAAACATACACTTACAGTAAAATTTCCACTTTTTTCTATGAATTCTCTTGTATACCTGGATTCTCTCACAAGGACAGTAAAAACAGGTTTCCTCCATATAATACCAATACTCCCCCATCCTATAGTCATGGTATTTATTCTATCATCGTACTTACTTGTTAGAAAAGCTCTTCCTTTTCCTATACTCTCAATAGTCTGCTCCATATTATGTGTAAATTCCATAATTAACCCTCCTATAAGTTTTTATCATATTCCTTCGACCTATTTTTAAAATATACAATTTTTAGATTGCAGAGTTCAGCAATTTCCACTGCATCTTTAAAATTTATTCCTATAGCAGAAGGATCATGGGCATCAGATCCTATAGTTATGTACTTTCCTCCCAGTTCTTCAAACCTTCTGTATATATCAATCATACTTTTTATTGAACTGTAATTGCCAAGTCTTCTGGTATTTAGCTCCAGACATATTCCTTTTTCTATAAGTCTTTTTAATATCTCATCTATTATATCCGAAAAGCTGTTGTAATACAACTCACTGTCCTCATATTTGGCATATCTAGCTATGTAATCAATGTGTCCCAAACTATCTATAAAGTCAAAATAATTCAGATTATCGAACATAACCTGGAGATACTTGAGATAAGCTTCCTTTTTGGTCTTTCCTTTATAATAATCAGGATAATATAAATCCATATTGTCAATTAGATGTATGGAGCCTATTACATAATCAAACGAATTGTCCTCTATAAGCTTTTTACTCTCTTTTACACAGTCCTCTTTCATTCCAAGCTCTATCCCCAGAAGCAAATCATCCTTTCTCCACTTGAAATATTCCTGGAAGTATCTATTTACGTCAAAGCAGAACAAACCCTTTTTAGGAAAATTGATATCCATATGCTCAGTTATTATAAGGGACACACAATTTTCCTCCGCATATTTCTCAGCAGATTCTATCTTCATGTCTGAATCCGTAGAAAAAGTAGTATGTACATGTGTATCAAACAATATACCATCTCCTATAAACTTTTAAATTATATATTTTAGAAACAATGTCACTGCTGGAATGGTGAACATCGACATTATGGTGCTCATGAATATAATTCTGGCTGCCAGTTCTGTATCTGCTCTGTATTTCTGTGCAAATACAGAAGCTACAACTGCCGCAGGCATGGCTTCAATTATAGCACATATCTGAATTATCAAATTATCTGTATGTAATATTTTCAACAGTAAAACTGTAAAAATAGGTACTAATATCAGCCTTAAAAAACATCCATAATACACTAAAACTCCTGAAAATATATCCTTCAATTTTACTTCCGCCAGCATAGCTCCAACTAAGATCATCGAAAGTGGAGTAGTCATAGCTCCCACCGCACTTGCCGCAGTATATAAAGTATATGGCATTTTTATAGAAAATAAAAACATCAAAAAACCAATTACTGTTGCAATTATTGCTGGATTTAAAACCACCTCTTTTGTTGTCTTTAAGTCACTTTTTTCAGTATATATCATAATTCCCACACTAAACATAAAAATATTGTATGGTATGTTGAATATGGCTGCATAAAATATACCTATTTTCCCGAATATGCCTTCAAGAACAGGATATCCCATGAACCCGCTGTTGGAAAATATAATTATAAATCTCAAGACCTTTTTAGCATTATCCTTGTTTTTAAAGGTCAACAATTTGCTAAAAAGTATAAGGCCTATCTGAAGGATTGCAGCATATATAAATATATCTTCTGCATTTTTTACCATTTTTTCCGAATAACTATAATTAAAAGAAGTCAGCACCATAGCCGGCAGAGTTACCTTCAGTAAAAAATCCGATAGACTTCCCACCGTCTCTTTAGTTATTATATCTTTTTTTCTCGCAAACACCCCCACCATCATCATAAGTGATAATATTATTACTTCATTTACTACCTTAACGTCCAATAATGCTCCCCCTAATTTTTATTCCCTTAAAAGTGAAAATTCATATTAAATCAATCTCATTCTAAATCAATATACATGCACCTATCCGCATGTTTACAGATTAAATCAGATATCTTCTCTACATTTTGGGGGACATTTCCACTCAATATGCTAAGTGCCATTTCTCTATTTTCCTCCAAAAACTGAAATAAATTTAAAATTATATAATCTCTTATCCGGAAATACAGATAATCCTCTTCCATAGATGCAATTCTTTCATTTAAATCTTCTATGGAACTGTATCTTTCTATAAAATCAAGCTCATCCCTATTTAGTTTATCTTCATTTTCAAAAATTATCTTATTCCCCATTATTTCCGTTTTAGATTCTCTTTCAATATTTTCTATAGTCCTGCCAATTTCATCTGTATCAGGTATTTTTTCATCCCTTGCCCATTTTTCTATAACTTTCAGCTGTTTTTCCCAAAGCCTTTTTATGGATACAATGTCAGCTTTCAAAGCCAATGCATAATTTTCACTTTCTTTTGCAGCTTTCCTCCTGGCTTCCAACGTGCTGTACACACTTTTATGCCAGTAATTTTTTGCTTGAAATATAGGCCTGGCAGATACCTCCACCAGTTCAGACAAAAGTTCAGATTTATCCATCTCATATCCCACCTTCAATCTTAAAGTACAAAGTGCAGATATCAAATATCAAATAATGATAATTTCCTGTATGACCTAGAATCCACCAAAATTGATATTTGGGTTCTGAACTTTGATATTTAAATATTACCTTAATATTATAATCCATTATACAAAAAATTTGAACGCAGTTCCTATTAAATATCCTTATAATTTTACATCATAAAGTGGAATTCAAAAAAAGTTAGAGATAACAGCTTTGACTTATTAAGCTAGATAAATTTGTTACTGCCTAAAATATGCATAATAGAATAATAGAAACGAGACAAGCATGTGTGAGATGAAATAGATATTTTCTACGCCTTATTTCATGTTCTTCAGTTTTTCGACCATTTCCTGTATTTCTTCTTCTTTTAAATTTTCTCCCACTTCATCCGGTGATAGAACAAGTGCAATCACACTGGAATGGGTGATAAAACAAACCTGTGCATAGGCATAATCTCCTATAGAGTCATACAACCTTCCAGAGCTAATTGTTCCCCTAAAAACGGTACTGGGACTGTTGGCAACATAACCAACCGTGCCAATATAGGGAAGTTCTACACGTATTGCCTCTTGGTCATATTCATTTTCAGGTTCTTTTACAATCTTCAGTATACGACCAACTTCAAAGGGTCTTTTATCATAATAATGATTCAGCCCTGTAATTGTAATAAAATAATTTCCCTCCATATAACCATCCCCTCTTAATCTAAAGTACAAAGTGCAGATATCAAATAATGCTGATTTTAGATACGACTGAAAATTCATTAAAATTGATATTTAAACTTTGATATTTGAATATGCTCTAAATAAGTTCATCTAAGCCTGGAATATAAAAAATCACCCTATACAATTATGTAATCACAATGTCATGTTTTTAGCAATAGTTTTATAAAATCTGAAATCTTCTTTGACAGTTCATCTCTTGAATAATAATCAAGCAGGCAAGTTCCACTCAATATATTTAAATACTTTACCATATTGGAATTAAATTTTGAATTATAATAATGTAAAATATCTTTTCTAATAATAAATAAAGGCCAGAGCATAAAAATCTCTGGCAGAAGAATACTAATGTATTCCTTCCATTATTTTTCTTTCAGGTTTTTTATTACATATTTTCTGTCTTCTCTTTTCAAGTTCTTCAGTTATATCTTTAAGATCTACCTTTTGATTTGACATCAAAACTAAAAGATGATATACGAGATCACATATTTCATAGACCTCTTCCTGCTTATCATTATTCTTGCTGGCAATTATCACTTCAGAAGCTTCTTCCCCCACTTTTTTAAGTATCTTGTCAATTCCCTCTCTAAATAGATAACTCGTATAGGAACCCTCTATGGGATTTTCTTTTCTGTCTTCTATAACACCGCATAATTCCTCTAATATTTTTTGCAATTCCATTAAAATACACACTCCTTTTTCTCAATATAATTTTCTATAAAAACAGCTTCTTTTTCCCGTATGACAAGCTGCTCCTATTTGTTTAACTTCTATTAATATAGTGTCATAATCACAATCCAGTTTTACACTTTTTACATACTGATAATGTCCTGAAGTTTCGCCCTTATTCCAGAGCTTATTTCTGGATCTGCTCCAAAACCAGGTCTTGCCTGTTTCAACGGTCTTATTTAAGGACTCCCTATTCATATACGCCAGCATAAGCACTTCTCCATTTTCAAAATCCTGAACAATCGCTGGTACAAGCCCTCCTGCTTTTTTAAAATCTATGTTATTTAGAATCTCTGCATTCATTTATTATCACCCTTTTAACTTCAGAATCTAACGGGAATGTTCATTGTCTTAAGATACTGTTTTACCTCCCTTACGGTAAGTTCTCCATAGTGAAACAGTGAAGCCGCCAGAGCCGCATCTGCACCTGTATCATTAAAGACATCGTAAAAATCCTTTAGAGATCCGCATCCCCCGGAGGCTATTACAGGAATATTCACAGTTTTGCATACAGTTTTGGTAAGTTCTATATCATATCCCTTCTTAGTACCATCTGCATCCATGCTTGTCAAAAGTATTTCCCCGGCTCCCAAATGCTCTGCCTTTCTAATCCATTCTACAGCATCCATTCCAGTATTTCTTCTGCCGCCTTCTACAAATACATCCCATCCCTCTCCACTATCTCTCTTCTTTGCATCCACTGCCACCACCACACATTGGGAACCAAATTTATCTGCTGCTTCATATATCAATTTTGGATCTTTTACGGCAGAAGAGTTTATGGAAATTTTATCTGCTCCTGCCCTAAGTATATTTTTAAAATCATCTATTCCGGATATTCCCCCTCCTACTGTAAGGGGAATAAATACTTTTTCAGCTGTCCTCTCCACCAGATCTATTATGGTCTTTCTTTTTTCATAAGTAGCCGTAATATCCAAAAACACTATTTCATCTGCTCCCTGTCTGTTATAGTGTTCAGCTATTTCCACAGGATCTCCTACATCCTGTAAATCTACAAAATTTATTCCCTTGACAACTTTGCCCATGTTCACATCCAGACAGGGTACTATTCTTTTGGTAAGCAAATCCTACACTCCCTTCCCAATAATTTCTCTGATCTTTTCTATAAAAATATCCATATCTTCATCTGAACCTATGCTTACCCTCATATAATTATCTATTCTATCTTTGTCAAAATATCTTACAAGAACACCTTTTTCTCTTAATTTCATAAAAAGTTCTCTGGCGGCATATAGCGGGTGGGTTATAAATATGAAATTGGACTTTGAAGGTACGACCTTAAATCCCAGCTTCCTCAGTTTTTTTACCGTTGACTCTCTGGTATTTATTATTTTCTCAACACATTTCTTAAAATAATCTTCATCCTCCAGGGCAGCTATTGCCGCTGCATTGGAAACTCTGTTTACAGTATAAGAATTAAAGGAATTTTTTATTCTATTGAGTCCATCTATAAGTTCTTCCTGACCCAATGCAAATCCCACCCGAAGTCCAGCCAGCGAACGGGACTTGGATAAAGTCCGTACTACCAGCAGGTTGGGATAATCCTTTATAAGACCAATCACGGAATTTCCTCCAAAATCCACATAGGCTTCATCTATTATAACTACTTTATCCCCATTGTTTTTCAAAATCTCCTTGATTCTTTCAGTTTCAAGGCACTTTCCCGTGGGAGCATTTGGATTTGGAAGCACTATTCCTCCATTTGGTTTCAAAAATTCTTCCACTGGAATCGAAAAATCTTCATTCAATGCCGCCAATCTGCACTTTATGCCGTATAAATTGGCATACACCGGATAAAAACTATAGCTTATATCCGGGAATACTATAGCTTCATCTTTGTCAAAGAATGTTAAAAACGACATGGCCAAAACTTCGTCAGATCCGTTACCAACAAAAACCTGGGATTTATTCAAGCCGTAATAACTTGAAATAGTTTCTCTCAATTTATCACAGCTGGGATCTGGATACAATCTAATGTCTCCATCCGCTGCATTTCTTATGGCATTCAATACCTTCGGTGATGGCGCATAGGGACTTTCATTGGTATTTAATTTTACATATTTTTTATCCTTAGGCTGTTCACCGCATACATATGGTTCTACATTTCTTGTAATTTTACTCCAGTATTTACTCATGACTTATCACCTTCTACTAATTTTATTTGCACAGCTTTATAGCTTTTTTCAAATCTATATTCCCAGCATATATGGCTTTACCTGTAATAGCTCCATATATGCCCATCTTATTTATACTCTGCAAATCCTCTATATTTTTAATTCCACCAGAAGCTATTATTTTGCAGCTAACGGCATCTTGAATCCTGGAAAGCTGTTCCAAATTAGGCCCTCCCAGTGTTCCGTCCTTACTTATATCCGTAAATATGATTGTTTCAACTCCTATATCTTCCATCTGCTTTGCAAAATCTGTATACTTTACAGTGCTTATATTCATCCAGCCGTTTATTGCAACTTTCCCATCCTTTGCATCTATGCCTACAGCTATCTTTTTTCCATATTTTTTTACTGCCTCTTTCACAAAGCCGGGATCATTCAGGGCAGCAGTCCCTAGTATTATTCTTGATATTCCTAGCTGTACAAGCTTTTCTACAGTATTTAGATTTCTTATTCCTCCCCCAAGCTCCACTGGAACTTGAGATGCTTTCACCACTTTTGATATAGTTTCTGCATTTTTTATTTTTCCATCAAGAGCCCCATCCAAATCTACCATGTGGATATATTCTGACCCGGCTTTTTTAAAACTCAACGCTACTTTTACCGGATCTTCTCCCACTATTTCTGATCTTTCAAATTTCCCCTGATATAATCTGACACATTTACCATTCCTCAAATCTATTGCCGGAAGTATCAACATATAAAATGCCTCCTCAAATCTCTAACTTAAACTGTCATCTTTATAAAGTTTTTCAATATTCTGATGCCAACATCACCGCTTTTTTCCGGATGAAATTGAGTCCCATAAACATTGTTTTTATTTACCACAGCTGGTATATCTACCTGGCCATAAATACTATAAGCACTCAAGTTTTCCTTTGATTTCAATTTTCCGTAATAAGAATGTACAAAATACACATAGCTGTTTTCAGGAACACCTTTCAAAATTTTGCACTGCTTTTCAGTAATTAAATTATTCCAGCCCATATGAGGTATTTTTATATCTCCATATAATTTCACTATTTTACCTGATATCAATCCAAGCCCATCACATTCTTCTATTTCCTCTCCACTATCAAATAGGAGCTGCATGCCAAGGCATATACCTATAAAGGGTTTTCCGCTTTTTGCCTGTTTTTTTAAAACTTTATCCAGATTCCTCTTTTTTAAATTTTTCATGGCTTCAGGAAAAGCACCTACTCCTGGAAGTATGACTCCACTGCTGTCCTCTATGTCTCTTCCTTCTGAAGTTATCCTACTATCTGCTCCTATATATCTAAGTGCTTTTTGAACACTTTTTAAATTTCCCATACCATAATCTACAATACAGATCAATTTTAAACACCACCTTTACACAATTCACAATTTTGAACTCTTATATTTAAATGAAATCACAGACTGCCTTTTGTAGACATTATCCCTTTTATGCTGTCATCTATAGATGCCGCTTCCCTAAAAGCATGTGCAAAGGCTTTAAATATTCCCTCTATCATATGGTGGGTGTTTTTTCCATAGAACACTTTCACATGAAGTGTCATCTCTGCGTTAAAGGCCAGTGCTCTAAAGAATTCTTCTACAAGCTCTGTATCCATCTGACCTACTTTTTCAGTATTGAAATCGGCATCAAATACCAAATAAGGTCTTCCACTTAAATCTACAGATACCATGGATAGGCTTTCATCCATGGGTACAAAAAATGTACCATACCTTTTTATATTTCTTTTATTCCCCAGAGCTTCCTTTATACATTTTCCCATAACAATTCCCGTATCTTCCAGCGTATGATGAAAATCCACATTCAGATCTCCCTTTGCCAATATATCCAGATCTGTCATTCCATGCTTTGCTACCATAGAGAGCATATGATTAAAAAAGCCTACACCTGTATCTATCTGACACCTTCCATTCCCATCTAGATCTATTTTTACCTGTATGTCCGTTTCATAGGTCTTTCTAGAAAACTCTCCTATTCTCATAAAAACACACTCCTCATCGTCATTTCATCCTGACATTTATAGAATTGGCATGAGCTGTAAGTCCCTCTGCCTCTGCAAGCTTTACAATTTTATCCCCTATCTCTAAAAGCGACTTCTGAGAGTAATAGGTGAAACTGAATTTTTTTATAAAATCATCTACAGAAAGAGGTGAAAAGAATCTAGCTGTTCCGCTTGTAGGAAGCACATGATTTGGACCTGCCATGTAGTCTCCCAGAGGCTCTGGTGAAAATTTTCCCATGAATACCGAACCTGCATTTTTTATTTTTCCCAATACCGGGAATGGATCTTCTATACATAGTTCTAAATGTTCAGGTGCTATTCCATTAGCTAAATTCACGCCCTTTTCTATGCTGTCCACTATAAATATTGCCCCTCGATTTTTCAAAGACTGTATTATGATGTCTTTTCTTTTTAAATATTTAATTTGTTTTAAAAGTTCCCTTTTTACCTCAGCAGCCAATTTCTCAGAAGTTACAGCCAGTACCGCCGATGCAAGTACATCATGTTCTGCCTGGGACATTAAATCTGCTGCCAGATAGGAGGGATTTGCCGTTTCATCTGCAATTATCAGTATCTCGCTCGGACCTGCTATCATATCAATATCAACAAAGCCATATACACTTTTTTTAGCCATGGCTACATATATATTTCCCGGTCCCACTATCTTATCCACTTTACAAATTGTTCCAGTGCCGAAAGCCAATGCACCTACGGCCTGAGCTCCTCCCACTTTGTAAATTTTATCCACCCCGGCTAAATCTGCAGCAACCAAAATTTTAGGATTTATAGTTCCATCTTCTAAAGGAGGTGTAACCATAGTTATATCTTTAACCCCTGCCACTTTAGCAGGAAGGGCATTCATGAGTACAGATGATGGATAAGCAGCTGTACCCCCAGGCACATATATACCCACTTTCTCCAGGGGTCTAACTTGCTGACCTAACATTATCCCATTGTCTTTAGTAACCATCCATGAATTCCTCTTTTGCTTTTCATGAAAAAAAATTATATTCTGAGCTGCTGTTTTCAACGCTTCTATAAATTCATTATCTGTCATTTCATAGGCATTTTCTATTTCCCGATCTGTTACTAAAATATTGTCTCTGCCTACTTTTTTGCTGTCAAATTTGTTTGTATATTTTACAAGTGCTTCATCTCCATTTTTTCTCACATCTTCCAATATATCATTGACTGCTGCAATTGCACTTTGTTGATTTTTCTCCTCTTTATTTCTGAAATTGCTTAGATACATTCTGCCATCTTCTGTATTTGCAAATATTGTATTTATAATATCATCTTCCATGATATTCCTCCTAACTTAAAGCTTTTTCCCGTGCAGTAATTTGCATTTGAACCTTATCTATTATTGTCTGTATCTCACTTTTTTTCATCTTCATACTAGCTACATTAACCACCATTCTAGCACTTATGTTACATATGTCCTGATAAATAACGAGCCCATTTTCTTTTAATGTATTGCCTGTTTCAACTATGTCAACTATGGCATCTGCAAGTCCCAATATAGGAGCCAATTCCACAGAACCCTCTATTTTTATGATTTCAACATCTTGTCCTAATTTTCTAAAATAATCTCTAGCCACATTCGGATACTTAGTTGCAATTTTCTTCCTATTGTAACCGGAATAAAAATTGGAATTTCTGGGTCCAGCCAGAGAAAACTTACAGCACCCGAACCCTAAATCCAGCACTTCATAAAAATTTTTATTCTGTTCAAGCAGAGTATCTTTTCCAACTATCCCTATATCAACTACTCCATGCTCTACATATGTGAGCACATCCGGTGCCTTCACTAGAACAAAATCTATATTGTCCTTATAATTGTGAAATATGAGCTTTCTTCCCTTATTCATGATTTCACTGCAATCTATATGTGCCTTTTGAAATATGTTCACTGCTTCCTTTTCAATTCTTCCCTTGGTTAAAGCTATCCTTATTTTCTTGACATTCACCATTTAAATTTTTCCATCCCCTATTTTAATAAATTTCATATTATTTTTATCAGCATATTCCACTGCTTTATTTTCATCGTCAAAAAGACTCATCTCTGCAATTATTCCGCTCCTCCTAAGTTCCTGAGCCTTTTTATAAGCTTTTTTAAAATCTTTTTTATCATAATGTACCAGTACTTTCTCATATACTTTTCCATAGAATATTTCATTATACTTAAGGGCAGCAATTACTCCATCCACGTCTATGGCAAATCCTGTAGCAGGCTCATCGTCTCCAAATTGGCCTACCAAATTATCATACCTTCCCCCACTCAATATATTCCCTCCAAAACCATGAGTATAACCCCTGAATATTATTCCAGTATAGTAATCTATATGATGGACCATGCCTAAATCTACGGACAGATACTCCTGAAGCCCTATGCTTTTTACAATCTCATACACTTTCCCAATATCCCCAAGGCATTCTAAAGCATTTTTATTATCGGTAAGCTCATATGCCCTCTCAATTGTCTCTATACCACCAAAAAGCCTTGGCAGTTCACTTAGAATATTAAAAGAGTCCTCATTAAATTTATCCTCATTTGTATGTAATACCTCATTTAACGCTGTAAAATTCTTCATGTCTATACTTTTTCTCAGTTTTTCCCTCTCCACATCATCTATATTTAGCTGATCTACCAAAGCTTTAAACAGCTTAGCATGGCCAATTTCCACCTTGAAATTCTTAAGTCCGCAATTTAACAGACAAACTATTCCAGTTATTATGACCTCTGCATCTGCAGCAGTATTATCTGTTCCTATGATTTCAATTCCTGACTGGGTTATCTCGCTATTTTTACCCTTTAAACTTTCATTAGCCCTGTACACATTTGAATTGTAGCATAACCTAAGGGGATGAGCTACTTCCCTTAATTTTGTCCCCGCAATTCTAGCAATGGGTGTGGTCATATCAGCCCTCAATGCCAAGATTCTTCCTTGACTATCAATCAATTTATATATTTTTTCTTGAGGTAATATGGAATTGTTCCCATTAAAAGTATCATAGAATTCCAAAGTTGGAGATTTTACCTCCATAAATCCGCTGGACACATATGTTTTCCTCAATATATTTTCTATATCTATTTTTTTGCTGCATTCTTCGAATAAAATATCCTTTGTTCCATCAGGTATATATTTTTTCCAATTGGTCATAGAGTTCACTTCCTTATTTTATCATGCTAATGCTTTAATTCAGTGCAGTAATAAATTAATCATTGTTTTTATTTTACCAGTTAGTTTGTAAAATAGCAATACAAATAAAAAACTTATAGCAAAAATTTATAAATAAATTTATTT
>NZ_FXYI02000088.1:0-14798 GCF_900184915.1 Clostridium sp. HV4-5-A1G
CCCACTCTTTTTTTTTAATGATACGTCGACCACCGAGATCTACACTTATAGCTTCGTAGGCAGCGTCATATGTTTATAAGAGAAATCGATATTATAATACAATTTTTATGAAAATATTTTCTTTTCTGCCATTAATAGCATACATAAATACATAGTATATTATTTATTTTCCAATATTCATGTTACAGATATGTTATATTTGCGTTATTTCATATAAAAATTCACATTGTTTTCAGCAAAAAACATCAGGGAACTACTTAAACATAGATAAACTCTATATTTAGGTAGTTCCCCGCTGTAAAAAATTATTTTCGGGTATTCTCCAGTATTTTAAGTACATCCTGCGGAAGTTCATTGGCTTGTGCAATCATGGCATTGGATGCCTGCACAATTATAGATTCCTTTGAGTAACCTACTATTTCTTCCGCTATATCAGCATCACTTAAACCGCTGTCTGCATCAATCATCCGATCTGTTAACTCCTGCATGTTATAATAATTGGATTCAAATTTATTTTCCAGTGCACCATATTTGCTCCTGTAAGAAATGACCTTATTTAAAGTACTGTCTATCGCAGTAAGAGCATCATCTACATTACCATCCAATACATCTTTACCCTTACCACTTTTGATAAGATACAACTCCGATATATCGCTCTGTTCACTATTTGTCAAATCCAGCTGTGGTATGTCTGCACTTTCTCCCGCATTGGCCCCTATTTGCATACTTAAGACCTTATCCTCTTCATTTTGTCCCAGCAGCTTCAATCCGTTGAATTCCGTCTGATCCGCCATAGAACTTATTCCATCCAGCAGCTGATCTATTTCATTTTGTATCACACTTCTGTCCGATGGAGTAGTCGTCCCATTGCCCGCCTGCAGTGTAAGCTGTCTTATTCTCTGAATCATACTCGTGATCTCCTGAAGCCCTCCTTCTGCAGTCTGAAGCATGCTCACGCCATCCTGTACATTTCTAGCTGCAGTTTGAAGCCCGCCTATCTGCAATTTAATATTCTGGCTCTGTACCATTCCGCTGGGATTGTCCTTGGCACTGTTTAATTTAAGGCCGCCGGATATTCTAATTAAATTTCCGCTTTGTCTCTTTAAAGCCTGGTTTTGAAGAAAATTCAAAGTCAATGCCGGCATGTTATAGCTTATTCTCATAAAAACCCCACTCCTCTTTTCATTGCCCACACAACAATATTACACAATATTATTATCGAAAGCTCCTATAAAATGCTTTAGTGGAAATTTCAATATGAATTATACAACTACTTTAAATCATAATTTTTTATGGACAACTTCACTATGGATTGCATGTCCTATATAGTTCTGTCATAGGGTTCCATTTTTACATACATCTTAAATAATTCCAGTGCCTGTTCCTCACTTATCTGTCCACTATCTAAATTGCGATATAATATATATAAATTGGCATTCATATTTGGATCTGTACTTTTGGTTTCCTTCATCTTTTCAAGTATCTTCTGTTTAAGGGAAATATTTCTTTTGTAAAGTTCTTCTTCTATTAAATTCAACATTTTCTCTGCTTCTTTTTTTATGGACTTTTCCCTGCTGCTTATCTTTATATTTTTCAATCCCGAAATCAACATATCTATACAATTCTTATTAATAAGTATTTTCTCCGACTTGTCACTTCCCATAAAAACTCCCATCCTTCCTTAAATTATCCTACCTTATATTTTACCAACTGAAGTAATATAATGTCAAAGGAACTGTCCTCAAGAATCACCTGATTCAATAGCTAGTACACTTATTTTAAAGCTAAAAGTGCTTATATCAATTAATAGTGATATAAGCCTGCCTTGACAGGCTTATATGTCGTATCCTCTTAACTTAAACTCAAACAATTTCAAACAGACCTACAAGTATAATTTCAAATCAAGCTAAAGCTTCCTCTTTATACTCTAGGAACTGAATCTTGTCTGCCTCCACAATAGTGGAGAACTTCTTTACTCCATCCTTTACATAGTTCTTAGTGCTTATCCTGCCATTAACACCTAACAGCCTTCCCTTTTTCAAATAGGGATACAATTTTTCTCCCTTGTTAGTCCAATAGGAAATTGGAATAAAATCTGCTTCCCTTTCACCGCTGCTGTTTACAAAATCCTTGTTAACAGCTAAGACAAATTTAATTACACTTCTTACATTGTTTTCCATCTTAATAATCTCTGCATCCTTGGTAAGTCTTCCAATAAGAGTAACACTATTCAACACCTTTACCTCCCTGTTAGTTTTTCTATAATTATGTCCCAGAGGGAAGGTCTTATTCAACATAATTCTTATTTACCATAAATTTTCGAATAAATATTTTACAAATTTACAATTTTTAATGTTCAAGAGGTAAAATTTCTGTCCAGTATCCGTCAGGATCTGATATAAAATAAAGGCCCATTTTCTTATTTTCATAGCATATACAGCCCATCTTTTTATGATACTCATGGGCAGCCTTAAAATCGTCTGTTCTAACTGCCATGTGAACTTCATTATCCCCTAAATTATAAGGCTCCTTTCTGTCTTTAAGCCAGGTGAGCTCTATTTTGTAATCTTTTTCTCCATCTCCCATAAAAACCAGCGTAAAACTTTTATCCTCTGCTTCTTTTCTTCTGATTTCTTTAAAACCAAGAGCCTTTTTATAAAATTTTATACTTTTATCCAAGTCAAACACATTTATGTTGTTGTGATCAAATACAAATTTCATTATCCATCATCCCTTCATATTTGTAATTACCATATTCTCCATACAATTATATCCTATATTCTCACATATGTTAACTAAATTGTAAAAATTGCTTTTTCTTGTGCTATAATGAAAATAATTTAAATTATAAAGTAGGTGAAATACATGAAAAAATACAATATTAAAATCCATTATCTATACCACAGCAGTTTCGCCATAGAAACTCCACTGAATTTTTTTATATTTGATTACTATATGACTTCCTCTGACCCCCGTAAACACACTTTAGAAAATGGTTTTATTTCAGAAGAACTCATAAAAGGCAGGAAGAACATATTGGTTTTCTGCTCTCATAAGCACCCGGATCACTTTAATCCTGCAATATTAAAATGGCAGAAAATAAACCCTTATATAAAATACATATTGAGCAGTGATATAAAAATCAAAAATCCCCCTAAAAATTATTACAGGCTGTCTCCCTATGAAAGCGTAAATTTAGGAGATGTGCATATAAAAACTTATGGTTCTACAGACATAGGTATTTCATTTTTGATAAAAGTAGAGGGGATCACTATATTTCACGCCGGTGATTTAAATTTATGGCGCTGGAAGGAAGACACCGAAGCAGAACAAATAGCTGCTGAAAAAAATTTCAAGGCAGAGATAAAAAAAATAAAGGGAGAAACCATAGATTTTGCATTTTTCCCCGTGGACCCAAGGCTGGAAGAATACTATTGTTCAGGAGGAGAATATTTTATAAATGAAATTCATCCTGAGTTCTTCATACCCATGCACTTTTGGAACAGCAACTATATAACCAAAAAATTCGCGGAGCTTGTAAAACATTCTTCTACAAAATGTCTTGTCATAGATCACAGAGGGCAGACTTTTGATTTTACATAGAGAGGACACAAACAATTGATAAGTTTAAATGAAAATCTAAATTTCAACGATGCCAAATTAGAAGTAACTGAAAATCATGTTCATATTGAATTTTTAAAACCAGTGGAAATATTGAGTTCTGCTATATTGAATGGCGGCTTTACCAATGCCAGCAATATAGTAAATATGAAAGTCCGTCAAAATAAGAACTCAGACAGTCATAAAACCTTCCCCTCTCCTGAAATTACCATCAAGGAATATATAGAGTCAAAAAAATGGAGGGGCAAATCCGTTGGAATGATGACTGCTGCCAATATGAAATCTTTTAGAAGCAGCCGTGCTGTTAAGGACAGTGTAATAGTACAGAGCTTTATTACCATGGGAGTATCCAATGCACGAAGGGCGGGAGACACTGCTGACTGGAAAAGCCTTAATTCCAGCAATTTTAAACCCGGTACCATAAATATAATTTTAGGCACAAACGCAAGGCTGTCAAAGTCTGCCATGGTAGAAGCCCTTATGATCATTACAGAAGCCAAGGCCTGCATAATGCAGGATTTCAATATACTGAGTCCTGTAAGCAAAAAAATTGCCACGGGAACAGGCACAGACTCCTGTGTAGTTTTTACAGGTACAGGCCAAAAAATAGATTACTGCGGGAAACATGTATTAATAGGAGAAATGGTGGCCAATGTAGTCCTAAAATCCCTGAAGGAGTCTTTATCCGAAATAGTTTCCTGGGGGAAAACCCAGTGGATTTGAACTTTTTTATTTCATCCCCGTGGACCCAAATCCCTCCTGGCCTCTGTCCGTATCACTTAATCTATCCACTTCTTCCACAGATACCTGTTCTACGGGTTTCACCACCATCTGGGCGATTTTCATTCCCTTTTCCACCAAAAAAGGCTCTTCTCCCAGATTTATCATAAGCACTTTTATCTCACCCCGGTAACCCTCGTCTACAGTTCCCGGTGAATTCAACAGAGTAATTCCATATTTCAAAGCAAGTCCACTCCTGGGTCTCACCTGAGCTTCAGTATTTGCAGGCAGTTGAATTTTTATTCCCGTAGATACAAGTTTTCTCTCCATTGGCCTTATAAGTATTTTTTGCACTGAAAACAGATCAAGGCCTGCATCCCCGCTATGGGCATAAAATGGAATTTTAGCTTCTGGATTTATTTTCTTTATCATCAATTTCATAAATTATACTTCCTCTTTCTCTATGTAGTTAAGATTCTACTAATAAAATACCATCAAAATTTGAAAAACACAATAGAAATGTCATTACAAAAATGTTATTATCTATATTAAGTAATTATTTAAGAAGGTGTTTATAACTATGTACAATTATCTTACCAGGGAAGCTATAGATAAATTAAAGGAGGAAATTGAACACAGAAAAGTGGTGGTAAGACACAAGATAAACGAAGATTTAAAGGAAGCCCGGGCCCAGGGAGATCTAAGTGAAAATTTTGAATACAAGGCTGCCAAAAGGGATAGAGCCCACAATGAAAGCAGAATAAGGTATCTGGAAAAAATGATAAGAACTTCAAAGCTCATAAAAGATACCACCTCAAAAAACCAGGTGGGGCTCGGCAAAACGGTACATTTAAAATTCTCCGGCGATAACGAAATTGAAAAATTCAAAATAGTAACTACCATAGAGGCAGATCCTATGAAAAATAAAATAAGTATAGAATCCCCCCTGGGAGCTGCAATATATAAACATGTCACAGGTGACAGCGTTGCCGTAAAATCACCTGAGGGACAATATTACGTAAAAATCGAGAACATAGAGTAAAAGACAGCAGTCCATGGAACAGATAGGAAGCTATCCATGGACTATTTTAAACTAGTTATCCGAAAACTTCCTATTTAGTAAAATATCCTTTCCTGTTTTATAATAGGAATTCATCACTTCCTCTGGAACCATACTTCCCCCTGTGGCCCATGCAATATGACAGGAACCTTTCATCTTATCTTTCAGAGCATTATCCTCCATATATTTTTTACCTGCTTCGTCCTTAAATAATTGAAGAGGTCCCGAAACTCCAGCCAGAGCTGAAGGTTCCAGCAAAATATTTTCCGAATCTATAAGTGTGCTCAAAAGCATGTATAATTTTTCATCTTCTACCGTATAACAACCGCTTATCAATTCTTCAAGAGTTTTCCCCACAAATTTTGACGCCCTTCCAACCGCAAGTCCATCTGCCTCGGTAATTCCATCAATACCAAAGTCCTGAACACAGATTTTATCATGAAGTCCGGTCATAAGCCCGAGGAGCATACAGGGTGAATGAGTTGGTTCTGCAAAAAAGCAATGGACATTATCCCTGAAAACCAATTTCATTCCAAAGGCAACTCCCCCGGGTCCACCTCCAACTCCACAGGGAAGATAAACAAACAATGGATGATTTTCGTCAACTGTAATATGTATTTTTTTCAGCTGATCTCTTAACCTATAAGCTGCCACTGCATATCCCAAAAATAAATTGGTGGAATTCTCATCATCCACGAAATACATATTTGGATCCAGTGAAGCTTGCCTTCTAGCTTCTACTATGGCTTTACTGTAGTCCTCTTTATACTCAATTACAGTAACACCCTTGCTTCTCAGGAGATCTTTCTTCCACTGCCTTGCATCAGCAGACATGTGTACATACACCCTAAATCCCAATTTTGCACTCATTATGCCAATACTAAGACCTAAATTGCCCGTTGACGCCACTGCGATAGAGTATCTGGAAAAAAATTCTCTGAATTTATCACTGTCAATAATTGAATAGTCATCGCTCTCTTTTAACATATTATTTCTCATTGCCAGATCTTCTGCATGCTTTAATACTTCATAAATACCTCCTCTGGCCTTGATGGAACCTGAAATAGCAAGATCATTATCACACTTCATTATCAACTGACCCTGTATCTTCCCGCCGGACATTTCCTCCATCTTTTTCTGCATAGCAGGTATTTTTACAACAGGTGACTCTATAATGCCTCTAGTTTTTCGAGTTTCCGGAAAGACTTTTGACACATAGGCTGCAAATCTTTCAAGTCTTTTTTCTGCATCCTTCACGTCTTCTTCATTAAGCGAAATATTCTTCACAGCATCCAGGAACTTTTTAGCCTTTGGATTTGCCCAGAAAACCTCTTTTGTGGAGATGATATTATCCATCAATGGGAACTGCTCTTTCCACCACTTTATAGATTTCCCCTGTAAAATTTTATCTTCCATGTTTATCCCTTCTTCCTATTATAATATGACAATCTTATTATAATACAAACGCTGCTGTTTATCAGGCAAAGAGTTTAGATTTTGTTTATAATTAGTTTATACAAAATAGAGATATATATTTTAAAATATAATCAGGAAGTACTTCCAAATAAAATACAAGGAGATGTGAAAATGAAACTAGGTAAAAAAACAGCTGTGGTAATAAGTTTTACTATAGGAATAGCAATGTTTGCCACTACAGCTTTTGCCGAAGTTACATCCAAAAGCGGTTATGACCAGCTCAAGGACTCGGTAAAATACACTGCAAAAGCCTGCACCGGCGGACTTTCAAGCTATACTGCAGATATGTCCTTTGTCATAAAGGACGGCACCAATACAGTATATTCCAGTGACAATATATTCAAATACGATCTATCAAATAAATCAAAGGAGGATATAAGTACAGTTTACAACGGTTCAAAAAAAGCTGAAAATTATTACTATATGGACAAGAATAGTATAATAAATAAACCCAAGGATTCTCCCTCCTACTATGTGACTAATTATACAGACGGCACAAACTGGAATATAACAAATCCCTTTGATGAAGACAGAGCTTCAGATATTGAAAAGATAGCAGATGCCATTGTAGGAAATCTCAAAGATTCTGTTTCAGTCAACGTGAAGCAGGATGGCTCCAGGGAGATTTCCGGATCCTTAAACAACACACAGATCCCGTCACTTATAAATGCACTTGTATCCTTTCAATTCAAAAATTCATTTGCTGAAAGCACAGGAAGAACCGGCGACAGGATCAGCGTTCCCAAACTTACAAATAATATATTTGTAAAAAATGTCAAGGGAACTGCCTCTGTTGACAAAAACGGCTTAATCAAAACCATACTTGGTTCAGGAGTCATTTCAGGTACCGATAAAAATGGGCAAAATCACAATTTGACTTTTGAGCTGCTTTTGAAAATAAGCGGCATAAATTCAACTGCAGTTAAAAAGCCCGATCTTTCAGGTAAAAAGACAATAGTACAGACTGCTAAATCCTCTGAAACAGACAAATTATCCAATCCTGAAAAATACCTTGGAAAATATACCCACAATATAGTAATTGAAAAGGATGGAAAATTTATAAAAATAGGTGAAGGAACAGTAAATATTGAAAAAATAGATACCAATACTGTAAGCGGAACTTATGAAGCAAAATATATAAAGGGCTATGAAGAGGGAAATCAGAAATTGAATTTCAGCGGCAGTTTTGATAAACAGAAAATTGGTGGTAATGATTTCAATGCGGACATAACTGCAACTGCAGATGCAAAGGGAACTGTAAAAGGCAATTTATATCTTGATCCAAACTATGCAGGCATACAATTTAGCATAGAGGGAAATACCCTTACAAACTCTGATTCCCAGTACAATAAGGTATTTGACTAATAATTTATGGTGAAGATTTTCGGCTAATGCCGAAAATCTTCCAAATTTGATATTTAAACACTGGTAATTGAACTTTAAATAAGAGAGGTGTATAGATGGAAAACGCTATTGAAATAAAAAATTTATGCAAGACATACAAAAATGGAAGAGGCATAGACGACATAAACCTCGATATTCAAAAAGGAGATATATTTGGCTTTCTGGGGCCAAATGGCGCCGGGAAAACCACAGCTATGAAAATAATGACAGGTCTCATGAAGCCAGATCGAGGTGATGTGAAGATACTTGGTCACAGTATTTTGACGGAATTTGAAAAGGCAATCTACAACGTTGGATGCATCATTGAAACTGCAGAGACCTATCCATATTTGACGGCTTTTGAAAACTTAAGACAGTTCTCCAGATATTATGAAGATGTGGATACCGGCAGAATCACAGAAATTTTAGATGTTGTAGGACTCCTGAAACACAAGGACGAAAAGCCTGCAAGGTTTTCCCTTGGAATGAAACAGAGACTTGGAATTGCATCTGCGCTGCTGTCAAAACCCAAAGTAGTAATTCTAGATGAACCTTTAAACGGCATGGATGTAGAGGGAATGATAAATGTTCGAAATATCATCAAGAACCTGGCGGAAAAGGAAGGAACCACTTTCTTTATTTCAAGCCATCTTATCCATGATATTGAATTGACCTGCAAACATATTGGAATACTATATAACGGCAGGGTTATCAATGTGGACAGCACAGAAAACATATTGAATAACTATGCTTCCCTTGAAAATTATTTTATCAGCGAGGTAGAGAGAAATGGTAGAATTTAAACAAGCTTTAATAAATGAAATGGAAAAATTGTATAAAAAGAAAAAAGCCACGGCGGCGGTTGTGCTTTCTCTGATCTTTATTGTATTTGGGCAAATTTTCATATCCCTGGTGAGAAATAATTTTGGTGTACAGGGAGTTTCCAGCAGTGAATTTCCCCTCCTCATTCTTTCCATAATTATAAATACCCTGCTTCCACTATTTGTAGCGCTTGTCACTATAGATAGTTTTTGCGGTGAATTTTCTCAAAACACCATGAAAATAACCCTGACAAGACCCATTACCAGATTAAAACTGTATTCAGCAAAAATAGCATCCATATGTATATTTATATTTTCAATGCTGGCATTGTCCATGATATTTTCCATAATATCAGGACTTATATTCAATTCGAATTCCCTCAATCTGTCGTATATACTTAAAATAATAATTTCCTATGCAGTAACTCTGTTTCCCATGGTAATTCTATGCCTTGTAATTGTTCTATTTGCAAATATATTTAAAAGTGGAATAGCCGTATTTTTCCTGTCCATACTTGTATTCATTGCCTTTAAGGCATTGGAAATCTTCTTACCTGCTTATTCTGGCATTTTTTTCACATCCATGTTCGGGTGGTATAACCTGTGGATCATGGACAATATTCCTCTCCTTAAAATTTTTCGAGAATTCATGATGATGCTCAGTTATGCTATAATATTGTATACAGCTGGATATTATATATTCGATAATAAAGATTTCTAGCCTATGAAAGGAATAAAAATGGATATAAAAAAGCGTCTTATAATCTACAATAATCTGACTATAATAGTTCCATTCATAGTTACAGCTGTAGTTGCCTTAATATTTATATTTGTTTCTTCAAAATTTTTTAATGCAAATATAACTTACAGAGATTTCAAAAAAGTTTCCCTCGTAAAATCAGAATTGTTAAATGTAACTAAAGACATAGCAAAATCAAGTACCAAAAGTATAAAGGGAGATCAAGAATTTCAAAAATATCTGACGGAAAAGCTCTCCGTTGTAAATGGAAAAATTATAATAATCAAAAACGGAAATATTGAATTTTCTTCACAGAATCTGGAAAAAATCGACATAGCAAAATCTTTAAGGGAATCAGACAAAAGGCTGAATAATTCCCTGCAGATAGATAATATTTATTACTCAATTGACAGATTTCCACTGGTATTCAGGGACGGGACTTACGGCAAAGTTATATTCCTGGTTCCAGCTGCAGTAGAACCGGATATTTTTAAAAGTTTTATTATAACCATACTTCTTACATTTCTTATCTGTTTTGCCTCGATGAGTGTAATTATATCTTATATATTTTCCAAAAAAATACTGGAACCCATCACCCTTTTAAAAAAGGCTACGGCAGAAATAAGTCGTGGTGACCTTAATTTTAAAATTGTGGAAAGCGGAGACAGAGAAATAAAGGAACTCTGTGCTGATTTTGAAAAAATGCGAATACAGCTTAAGGATTCTGTGAGAATGAGAATGAAATATGATGAAAACAGGAAGATGCTCTTATCCAGCATATCCCATGACTTGAAGACTCCTATAACCTCTATAGAAGGCTATGTGCAGGGAATTTTAGACGGAGTGGCAAGCACTCCCCAAAAATTAGAACATTATTTAAAAACCATATATTCCAAGACTGGACAGATGAACTCCATGATAGACGATCTTCTTCTGTATTCCAAACTGGATCTGAAACAGATTCCCTTCAATTATGAAAAAACGGATATTGTAGAATACTTCAACTATTGTATTTCAGAGAATGAACCCGAACTCGAAGAATCCAATATAAAAATCAAACTGGAAAATCATCTTAAAAATTCAAAATATGTTATGATAGATAGAGAGAGGTTTATGAGAGTTGTATTAAATATTATAGGCAACTCAAAAAAATATATGGACAAAACCCATGGACAGATAACTATATTTTTAAGGGAAACCAATTTAAGCATTATAATCGAAATACGAGACAACGGCTGCGGAATTGGTCAGGATAACGTAAATAAAATTTTCAACAGATTTTACAGGGAAGATTCATCGAGAAGCAACATCAGTGGAAGCGGCCTGGGACTTGCCATATCAAAACAGATCGTAGAAGGTCACAATGGAAAAATATGGGCTATTTCCCATGGAACTGAGGGCACAAGCATAATAATATCCCTTGGTAAAATTATAAATACATACAGACAAGAGAGGTAATTATGAAAAAAATTTTAATAATTGAAGATGACTTGAGCATAGCAGAACTTCAAAGAGATTATCTTGAACTGGAGGGATTTGAAGTCACAATATGCACAGATGGTATGGAGGGCCTAAATACACTTAATAAACATGAATTTGATCTTTTGATTTTAGACGTAATGCTTCCTAAAATAGACGGATACAGTATTCTACGCAGCATACAGGACAAAAAAGATATTCCCGTACTCCTGGTTTCTGCCAAAAAAGAGGAAATAGACAAGATCAAAGGTCTTACTTTGGGGGCAGATGACTACATCACAAAACCTTTCAGTCCAAGTGAACTTGTGGCAAGAGTAAAATCCCACATTCAAAATTACGAGAGAATAAAAAATAAATTCACTTCAAAATGTTCTAAAGTAACTATAAGAGGACTTGAAATATTAAAGGATTCCAGACAGGTATTCGTAAATGGCACTGAAGTTTTTCTGGCTCAAAAGGAATTTGACCTTCTTCTCTATATGGCTCAAAATCCAAACATAGTCTTCAGCCGTGAGGAATTATTTGAAAACATATGGGGACTTGACTCAATGGGAGACAATGCTACAGTTACCGTACACATAAGGAGAATAAGGGAGAAAATAGAGTTTGATCCCTCACATCCCCAATATATAGAAACAGTTTGGGGCGCAGGATATAGGCTTAGAAGCTAATTGAGCACTAAAGGCCTGTTATATTATAATTTATTTAGGATATACTATAATCAAACTTGAAAAGAGGAGGTGGTTTTATGAATAATTCAACAAATACACCTAATAGATTAATAAATGAAAAATCTCCATACCTGCTTCAACATGCACACAATCCTGTGGACTGGTATCCCTGGGGCAAGGAGGCCTTTGAAAAGGCAAAAGTCGAAGATAAACCAATATTCCTTTCTATAGGTTATTCGTGCTGCCATTGGTGTCATGTGATGTTAAGGGAAAGTTTTGAAGATAGAAAGATAGCTGAAATACTGAACAATAATTTTATATCTGTAAAAGTAGACAGAGAGGAAAGACCTGATATAGACAGCGTCTATATGAAAGTCTGTCAAGCACTTACAGGCAGCGGCGGATGGCCCCTTACAGTGATCATGACTCCGGAGCAGAAACCTTTTTTTGCCGGGACCTATTTTCCCAAAAAGGATATAGGTGAAACTTTGGGACTGACAAGTATTTTGAAATATCTTTCCTCTGCCTGGAAGGACAACAGAAACCAGCTCCTGCAGGTAAGTAATTCCATAATGAATTCAATATCGAAACCAAGTAGAGCTCCTATAAAAGGTATATCAAAAGATATATTTAAAAAAGCCTTTTCCGAATTCAAGCAAAATTTTGACAGTGTATACGGAGGATTCGGCGGTTCTCCAAAATTTCCAACTCCTCATAACCTGTTTTTTCTCATGAGATATTTCCACATAACCAAAGACAGCTGCGCTCTTGAAATGGTGGAAAAAACATTGGACTTCATGCAGAGAGGAGGACTATACGATCACATAGGATATGGATTCAGCCGCTATTCTACAGACAGGAAATGGCTTGTTCCGCATTTTGAAAAAATGCTCTATGACAATGCACTGCTCGCTATAGCCTATGTAGAAGCTTTTCAGATAACGGGCAATAAAAAATATTCCGAAACGGCAGAAAACACACTTACCTATGTTTTAAGAGATATGACTTCAAAAAAAGGCGGTTTCTATTCTGCAGAAGATGCGGACTCCGAGGGTGAAGAAGGCAAATTTTATGTATGGTCCCCTGAGGAAGTAAAAAAAGTACTGGGAGAAGAAAAAGGCACTAAATTCTGCCGCTGTTTCAATATAACAGCTTCCGGCAATTTTAAAGGTAAGAGCATACCCAACTTAATTGATTCCTCAATTTCGGAGGAAGATACAGACTTTATAAAAGACTGCAGAAAGAAATTGTTTGACTGCAGGGAGAAAAGAATACATCCGCACAAAGATGACAAAATACTGACTTCCTGGAATGGCCTCATGATTGCAGCCCTTTCCATAGCTGGAAGGGTTTTGAACAACAAAAAATACACTGCAGCTGCAAAAAAAGCAGCTGATTTTATCTTTAAAGAATTGATCGGGAAAGGCGGCCGCCTAATGGCACGTTATTGCAAGGGTGAATCCTCTATTGCCGGCTATTTGGACGATTATGCCTTTTTGATATGGGGACTGATAGAACTATACGAATCCACCTATAATCCAGAATATCTGGAAAAGTCCCTTGAGCTAAACGAAGACATGTTTAAATTTTTCTGGGATGAAAAAAATGGAGGCTTTTTCCTTTACGGCAGCGACAGTGAGCAGCTTATTACAAGACCAAAGGAAATATATGACGGTGCCATTCCCTCCGGCAACTCTGCAGCTGTACTAAATATGCTGCGATTATCCCATTTAACCCCAGTATATGAATTTGAGGATAAAATTCAGAAACTATTTAAAAACTTTGCCAGCGAAGTAAACAGTTTTCCCACAGCATATTCATTTTTGCTGTGCGGAATATTATTTTACAAATACCCCACCAGGCAGATCATTCTATCAGCTGGTGACAATACCGAAGATACAAAAAAAGCAGTTGCTCTAATAAACAAAAAATATAACCCTTTTTCTATTTCACTTTTATACTCCCATTTAAACGAAAATCTGGAAAACATATTCCCTTCCATCAGAGATTATCTGGCTGTACGAGGAAAAACCACCGTATACATTTGTGAAAATTTCACCTGCCATAAACCTGTTACAGATGTAAATTCACTGAAAAATATGCTGTGATGATTTAAAATTACAAAAACCCTGCACAAAAATATCTCCTGCAGGGCTCCCTGCCCTTGCAATCAATACTGAAACGTTCCTGCATTTTCACACAGAGATACCTGAAGTTCTCTATCCTTCATCACTTTTTTATAAGAGCACAGGAATTCATTCAGTTCCGGATCTTTTAAATCTATCTTCCCACCACTTTTTAAAATAATTTTTTCCTCGCTTATAAATACGTTTAAATCATTCAAGGAATTTTTTATACTATACGTAATCATAGTTATATTTCCCATTTTGCTTTTGTATTTTTCCTGAAAGCCCATCTTTTTTCTCAGGCTTTCATAATCTACACCTTTTCCCATAGCAGGCATATCAATGCCCATACTTTTCATCTGTTTTTCTATATCCTCCATATTAAATCCATACCTTTTCATAAGCTCTTTCTGAATATTAAACAGCTTCTCCTGGGATATATTATTTTTTTCCATATACTCCTGAATGTTTTTATAAAAATCACCCATAGAGAGCTTTCCCTGAGACATGTCATAAGAAAGTCCATATACGTAATCTTCAAACTTTTCAACATCCTTTTCCCGAGCTTTATTTTTAATATCATTAAAATTTACAATTCTATCATCCATGAAAAATCCTCCTCTATAAAATATTCTACCATACGAGTTAATAACCATTTATATATTAATTTTATCAAAATTCACAATATAATACTATAAATTC
>NZ_FXYI02000089.1:0-14756 GCF_900184915.1 Clostridium sp. HV4-5-A1G
TTATTATATAATATTAATTGTTATTTTGCAAGAACTTTTTTATTTATTTTAAAAAAAGTTTTGAGGTATGCATGGGGCATACCTCAAAACTAAAACTTTCTAATCTCCTTTAATATACTATTTTCTACTTTACTGCAGTCCGGTACATAGCTTTTAAGCAATTTCATCCTGCCCTCCAATGTATAATTTCCCAGAAATGCAGGTATAAGGAAACTATCACCTTTAGATATGGTTTCAGATCCACCATCATATATTATCTTTCCCTGTCCATCAACACAGGTAAATATATAAAATCTTTCTCTGTCACTGTCTTCCGAAGCCCTATCCAAAATATCATATAATTCCAGTGAAAACTCTCTCGCAAGGCATAAATAGGTCTTTTCAAAGCCTTCTCTTTTTAAGGTAATTCCTCTGCTCTTTTCTCCCTTCAAACTTAGATCCACTACATCCAGTGCTTTTTTAACATGAAGTTGCCTTCCCCTACCATAGTCATAGACTCTGTAGGTGACATCACTGCTCTGCTGAATCTCTGCTATAATAACTCCCTCGCATATAGCATGAACAAGTCCACTTTTTATAAAATACACATCTCCCTTTTTAACAGGTATTTTATTCATAAACTTTTCCAGATTACCCTGCTCAATTGCATTTTTAAATTGCTGCATAGTACAATTTTTCTTCGTCCCTACTATTAAACTTGCACCTTCAAAGGCATCTACTACATACCATACCTCTGACTTCCCAGAATCATTTTCCACTTTACCTGCATATGCATCATTTGGGTGCACCTGTATGGAAAGTTTATCTGTAGCATTTATCAATTTTATAAGAAGAGGAAATCTCTTCACTCTAATTTCAGTTCCTAAAAGTCTTTCTCCTAGTTTATCAATAAGTTCATCAAATTTAATTCCCTTTAATTCTCCGTTTGCCACTATTCCTGTACCATTTTTATGACACGCAATATCCCAGCTTTCTCCTATCTTCCCCTCTGGAAGATTATTCCTGAAGGCTTCTAAATCTCTTCCTCCCCAAATTTTTTTATAATATAGATTCTCAAATTTTATAGGATACAAAGTAATCCATCTCCTTATACATTAAAATTCGGTAACTATATTATAACTCTTACAAACATTTATTTTTCTTTATACAAAAAATAATATACAGAAAAATTGATCCAGGATCACTGTTTCGTAGACTTTTCTATATATTATGCCTTAATTCTCAATATATTTTTTTATCTCTTCAAAACCGGTATTATCTAAACTGCTTATTTTAAATACCCTCTCAGCACCCGCCATCTTCAATATTTCTTCTAATATAGCAATATCACCGCTTTTTCTGCAAAGATCCATTTTAGTTATTATACCTATAAGCGGTTTGGCAAACATACCCGCAAAACTAGGCGGAAATACAACATTTAAATTTGTACACTCCTGAAAAATAGCTATGACATCACAATCTGCTGAAAGAACTGAAATTGCACTATAGAGTCTATTTTCTATATATTCACCCGGCGTATCCATAAATGCACCATTTAAAAATTCTGGAGTCTGAGTTTTTTTATAACTTATTTTCTCCCCTGACATAGCTTGACAAAAAGTAGTTTTCCCAGAACCCGTTTTTCCTATTAGCAATAAAGTTTTCATAACAACTCCCCTATGATTTAGTTATATCGGCTACAGAAAATTTAAGTACCTTGCTCAATAAATTGAGCACTTCTCGAAGAGCAGATTCCACACTGGAAACATCTCCAGTTATAACTAAAGATCCACTGAATCTATCTACAAATCCAATATATACCTGTGCTGCCTTAGTAGCCACATCTGCTGCTATAATTGCAGCTTCACTGGGAGTTATAGTAAGTATCCCTATTGCATTCATATTTTCATTTATCAGTCCAAGCTTTCTGTATAAATCCCTATTGGGATTTGCTATTACATGTGCCAGTGTAACTTGTTTACCCGGAACATATTCCTGTATTACCCTTTGTTTTTTTTCCATAGATTATCACCACAAATACCTTTATAAATATTAAAAAATATGTCTTTTGTACACTACTCCTATGTGTAAATTTTACAATTGAAATGAATATTTGTCAATTCCCATATTTTCTAATCATAAATATCCTTAAATAATTTTTTTACAGCCTCTACCTGCGGTTTTCTAGGATTTGTACCGGTGGTTTTATCCTCAATAGCCACTTTAGCCAATTCTTCCAGATTGTCATTGAATTCTTTTTCAGGTACTCCTAATTGTTTAAGTGAATCAGGAATATTTAAATCTCTAAGAAGATCTTTTATAGCCTCAATTAAATTCCTGACCGCCTGCCTTACACTGCTGGAAGGTACACCAATTATGTTTGCCAGATATGCATACTTTTCAGCTGTCTTCAAATACTCACCTGAATTAAATTCCTCGATGTCCGCATTATATTCTATAACATGGGGCAATATTACAGCATTGCTCCTTCCATGAGATATATGATATCTAGCACCAATGGTATGGGCCATGCCATGGTTTAACCCCAATGCAGCATTATTAAATGCCATTCCTGCCATGCAGGAAGCATTATGCATCTTTTTTCTGGCCTCTAAATCATTTCCATTCCTATATGCTTTCAAAAGATTTTCAAAAACAAGTTTTACAGCTTTCTCTGCCAAAGCATCGGTAAAATCATTGGCATTAATGGACACGTAGGATTCTATGGCATGAGTCAATACATCCATTCCGGTATCTGCAGTAACAAAATCTGGAACTGTCTTCACTAAATCCGCATCCAATATGGCCTCATCAGGTAATAATTCCTCTGCTACAAGTGTAGATTTTATATTATTTTTTTTATCTGTTATAACCGAAAAATCAGTGACTTCTGAGCCAGTGCCACTAGTAGTAGGTATAGCTATAAATTTTATTTTTTTATTTTCTCTGGATTTATTTAATTTAGAAATAAAATATTTTATGGCTTTCGCCGAATCTATAGCGGAACCCCCTCCCAAGGCTATTATAATACTTGAATTGAACTTTATCATATTCTCTACACCTCTTACCACTATATCTGTGGAAGGATCTGGAGTTATATCTGAAAATACCTGATATTCAGATTGAGTTTTTGCCAATTCTCCAGTTACCATATTTATAGTACCTGATTTGACCATAAATGGATCTGTAACTATAAATATTCTCTCATTTTTAAATTTGCTTAATCTCTGTAAAGAATGATCTCCAAAATGTACTTGAGTTTGAACTTTAAAATCGCCCATAATTTTCCTCCTTCTATACAACAACAGTTTCTATTGTAACTTATAACTACATCTACATTAAAAATGATATTATAATAATTATATACATTAATATGCAAAATATAAAGACATATTATTCTGCTATATTAAAATTATTTACATATTAAACTAAGATTCAAATTACGGGTAAGTTGCCAGCTTTTCATCAAGTGATTCCAAGGTTTAAACGAGGAGAAACTTGCAGACAAGTTTTTTATCCCAACCTAGGAACCACCTCTACAATAATAAATTTCAAAAACTATTTTTCTATTACAACCACAGGTTTAATTAAATCCTTAGGTTTATCTTTCATTAGCAAAAGTGCTTTCTCTATATTTTCAAAACCGCTATAAACATGGGTAACAAGTTTGCTTATATCAACCCGTCCATATCTTACAAGATCTATTAACCTTTGGACCCTAAGTCTTCCTCCAGGACAAAGCCCTCCTCTTATGGTTTTATGAGCCATTCCACATCCCCATGCTTCACGGGGTACAGGCAAAAAATCTCCCTTCCCATGATAATTTACATTGGAAACCACTCCTCCGGGTTTAACCATAGTTATAGCTTGTGCTAAAGTGTCAACATTTCCTCCAGCTATAATCACACGATCAACGCCCTTTCCATGGGTCAAGCTCATGATCTGTTCAACTATATCTCCTTCTTTGTAGCTTATTATATCAGTTGCCCCATAACTCCTGGCAACCTCAACACAAACCGGTCTAGTTCCAACACCTATAAGTCTTCCTGCTCCACGCAGCCTGGCTCCTGCCACAGCCATCAGCCCCACCGGTCCTATACCTATAACTACCACACTCTGTCCTAATTCTATCTCAGCCAATTCTGCACCATGAAAACCCGTAGTCATCATGTCAGTTATCATAACTGCGCTCTCTACAGGTATTTCATCTGGTAAAATTTCAAGATTGGCATCTGCTTCATTTACATGAAAATAATCTGCAAAAACTCCATCTTTAAAATTGGAATATTTCCACCCAGCAAGCATTCCTCCTGAATGTTGAGGATATCCTGACTGAGATTCCAATGTCCCCCAATCCGGTGTTGTACATGGCACTATTACTCTGTCACCTGGTTTGAAATCTTTGACCATATTTCCTACTTCAACTACTTTTCCCACTGCCTCATGTCCTAGAATCATATTGCTTCTCTCTCCAAGTGCCCCTTCAAATACAGTATGAATATCAGAAGTGCATGGTGATACAGCCAATGGAGACACTATGGCATCATATGGACCTGCTTTTGGTGCATCTTTTTCAACCCATCCTACTTTATCTGGACCTATCATTGCAAAACCTTTCATAAAATAAAAACCTCCTAACTTACAAAATATTGTACTGTTATCTTAGAGCAAAATCCGTTCCAATAATTCTCACTAAATTACAATATGAGAAATTTTCAAATTAAAGAAAAGCCTATTTACA
Organism: Clostridium sp. HV4-5-A1G; assembly: GCF_900184915.1. Lineage (NCBI taxonomy): Bacteria > Bacillati > Bacillota > Clostridia > Eubacteriales > Clostridiaceae > Clostridium > Clostridium sp. HV4-5-A1G. Next base: position 4,721 of record NZ_FXYI02000089.1, read on the forward strand.
ATAATAAAGCGACTAAAATGGCGCTTATAAATTATTTAAAATAGGTTAAATTTTTAATTATTTTTTTACAAATCAAATTCTCTCAAAAATAAGATTGTTGTTAAATACTACAATATTTATTCAATTACTGTTTTATTTTACAACATTGTTGTTTTTTTATACATTATTTCAATTTCAAGCCCATAAAAATTTGATAAATATTTATCATCTAATTTTTATATCAAACTTCCTTATTTTAGTATATAAGGTACTTCTATTTATTTTTAAAATTTTAGCAGCTTTGGTAATATTGAAATTACATTTATGCAGGCAATCTACTATGGCTATTTTGTCCCATTGATCTAGAGAATACATATCATACTCAAAATTCTCCTCCTTACAACTTATTTGTGTTTCACGAAAATCCGAGTCCTTAAATTCAAAAGAGGTATTCCCATTCATATTTACAATATTTTCAATGCAATTCTCAAGTTCTCTTACATTTCCGGGCCAATTGTAATTTAAAATCTTCTGATATAATTCAGGGTTTATCTTTGGTATAGGCTTTTTCAATTTCAGGGACTTAACCTTTAAAAAATGATTGATGAGAATTTTCACATCATTCCCTCTATCTCTAAGAGGAGGAACATACAGCGGAATCACACTTAATCTATAATACAAATCCTCCCTAAAATTTCCCCTTTCCACTTCTTGTTTTAAGTCCTTATTAGTTGCTGCAATAATTCTCACATCCACAGCTATGCACCTGTTTCCACCAATCCTTGTAACACACCCTTCTTGAAGTACCCTAAGCAAATTAACCTGCATGTCCAGAGGCATTTCACCTATTTCATCCAAAAATAATGTTCCTCCATCTGAAAGCTCAAATTTACCAGCACGTCCACCCTTTCTAGCCCCTGTAAAAGCACCTTCTTCGTACCCAAACAATTCACTTTCTATTAAATTTTCAGGTATTGCACCACAATTTACAACTACAAAAGGATAGTTTTTTCTTTTACTTCCATTATGAATTGACTGGGCAATAAGCTCTTTTCCAGTTCCACTCTCGCCCTGGATTAAAACTGTAGATGGACTATCTGCCACCTCCTTCGACTGCTCTATCAATTTGAGTACTATATCGCTTTCACCTATCAGATCATCAAAGGTATAAGTTGCTGTCTTACCTATGTATTTGTTTACAAGATTATATACCTTATTCATATTTCTAAACATGGCTACCATTCCTATTACAGCACCATTTCGATCTCTTATAGGATACACATTCAGATTAAGCCTTTGTTTCTTATCTTCATGTGAATATATTATCTCTCTATTTTCATATAATCTACCTTCTTTTAATTCTTTAAATATATATACCCAATTATTTAAAATACTGTCTATGTTCTCACCAACAACTTCCTTCTTTACATATAGAAGTTCGCAGGCACTGTTATTTATGGCTCTTATTTTACCATTATTATCCACAGCAATAATTCCTGAATTAATAGAATTTATAACCTTGTCCATATATTGATGTGCCTGAAATAATTCATACTGGGTTTTTTCCACCTTTAACTGGTTTTCTACATATCGTACTGACGCAGCTACAAGCCCTAGAGTATGAGGGTGTTCTAACTGGCGTCTCCCTGTAAGATTTAAACATCCTATTACATTACCCTTTACATCATGAATAATATCCGCAGAACAAGTCCAGGTATAATATGTAGTTATAAAGTGTTCTTCTCCCGATATTTGAACAGCACAATCTTCATAAAGAGCAACACCTATTGCATTAGTGCCTGTACTTCTTTCACTCATGTCAGCCCCTTCTACAATTCCCATTTTTTTCTCATCCTCTATTACATCCTTATCGCCTATAATCGTAAGCACAATGCCATTTTTATCTATAAGATACAGCGAAAATCCTGAATCTTTTAAAAATTTATATAGCACTTTCATAAAGGGAACAGCAATTTTTATAAGTTTTTCATTTTCTCTAAGCACTGTATGAAATTCTTCATTTTTAAGTATTCTCGTAGGGAAAACCCTATCTTTATCTATCCCGTATTGAATACACCTTTTATGAGATTCTAATATCTCTTCATTGATGTGAAAAATAATAACACCTCCTTTGCATCAAAAGATTAGGATCCATAACCGTGTTCTCATATTATAGATTGATCATACCATAAATCAAAAAAAAAGGCGATCCATCACACCACCTATGGAGGTGGAAGATTTCTCGCCAATTGATGTTAAAATATAAATTCAGTGCAGCGGGAGAGCCAGCAATAAAATATTTGAACTTTATTTTTCAAAGAAAAGTTTTATGTCATCTTCTACTGATCCTATGCCTGCAATTCCAAAATTCTCAACCAATACATTAGCTACATTTTCGGAAAGAAATGCAGGAAGAGTAGGGCCAAGATGAATATTTTTCACGCCAAGATACAACAGTGCCAGCAGAACTATTACGGCTTTCTGCTCATACCATGCAATATTATATACAATAGGAAGATCATTTATATCCTCAAGTCCAAAAACTTCTTTCAATTTCAATGCAATCACTGCCAATGAATAGGAATCGTTGCATTGTCCTGCATCAAGTACACGGGGAATTCCTCCAATATCGCCCAGCTGAAGCTTGTTGTATTTATATTTCGCACATCCTGCTGTAAGAATAATTGCATCTTTCGGCAGTGCTTTTGCAAAATCAGTATAATAATTTCTGGACCTGGCTCTTCCGTCACATCCTGCCATAACAACAAATTTTTTAATAGCACCTGATTTTACTGCATCCACAATTTTATCTGCCAATGCAAGAACCTGATTATGTGCAAATCCCCCTATAATTTCACCACTTTCTATTTCAACAGGAGGCGCACACTTTTTGGCATGTTCAATAATCTGGGAAAAATCTTTTTCTTCTCCTACTTCACCTTTAATATGCTTACACCCTGGAAATCCTGCTGCACCAGTAGTGTAAAGTCTATCCTTATAGCTAGCTTTAGGCGGCACTATACAATTGCTGGTCATAAGAATAGGTCCATTAAAGCTCTCAAATTCTTCTTTTTGCTTCCACCACGCATTTCCATAGTTTCCTGCAAAATGAGAATACTTCTTGAATGCTGGATAATAATGAGCTGGAAGCATTTCAGAATGGGTATACACATCAACGCCAGTTCCCTCTGTCTGTTTTAGAAGCATCTCCAGATCCCTAAGATCATGTCCCGAAATCAATATACCAGGATTGTTTCTTACTCCTATATTTACTTTTGTAATTTCAGGATTGCCATAGGAAGATGTATTTGCCTTATCCAAAAGTTCCATGACATTAACGCCATATTTCCCAGTTTCAAGTGTCAATGCCACTAGATCATCCACACCCAAAGTATCATCTAATGTTTTTGCCAATGCCCTCTGCAAAAACGCATCAACTTCCTCATTGTCTTTCAAAAGCGCATTTGCATGCTTGCTATAGGCTGATAGGCCTTTTAAACCATAGGTAATCAATTCACGCAGACTTCTTATATCTTCATTCTTTGTTGAAAGAACTCCAACACCAGCTGCCTTTAACGCAAATTCATGTCTATTGGAACTGTACCAGGCTGCTGCTTCTGGAAGATCATTTTTATTGTCCAGCTGTTTTAACAGTTCTTCTTTCTTTTCCAGAGTTTCAAGAATTCTTGAAACTATCATATCTTCATCAAAGTTAGCATTTGTTATTGTTGTAAACATATTGGATGTCACCAAATGATTTATTTCACTACTCACTTTTTTTCCTTCAGCACGCAGTGCTGTAGTAACTGCAGATATCCCTTTTGTCACATATACAAGCAAATCCTGCATAGCTGCTACCTCAGGTTTTTTGCCGCATACTCCCACCTTAGTACAGCCTGTACATCCTGCTGTTTCCTGACATTGATAACAAAACATTTTATTTACCATGATTATGTTCCTCCTTCTGATCTTTTTATTTCTTTCGATAAATCTATATTAGCAGGAGTCCTTAAGAAATTCCGTAACATAGGTTACATGAATTTAACATTTTATATGTAATATTTAATTTTGTAACTATATAACAGTTATAACCATACTATTAAATTAAGAGTAAAAAATGGGAGTTATATGTATGTACAATTATAATAGCTTTAGATTTGAAAATGAAATGGAACCTTTTGAAGAGCTTTACTGCCCTTACTGCCAATTTTGCACTTTTTTATATCCTGCACAGATGACAAGACAACAGAATAAACTTCCTCCTGGTCCTCCTCCAATTAGCGCCCCCGCAAAACAAAAATCAAATTTAAAATCCGGGCCTCAATTAAAAGCAGTTGATCCTACTTCTTTAAGACCTTGTACATTTAAATATGTTTATATCTGGCCGAAAAGAGGAAATCCTTTCTGGGCCTGGATAATCAACGTAGGCAGGAGATCTGTTTCCGGATACAGGTGGTATAGAGGTAGATGGGCATACTTCGGAATGGATTTAAAACAAATAGAAAGTTTTATATGCTACTAACTACAAAGAAGCTGTTACGAAATAAATTTGAAATAGCAATTTAGATAAATAAATATCTTGAAAAAACAAAAAATGCGTTTGAAAAAGGCTTAATAGTCCTAATTTAAACCGCATTTTTTGTATATTATTTTCTTGCAGGACTATTTTTCAATAGTCCCTAAACCAATTTTAAACCTAATTAGCCTTAGAATTAGCTTCTAATTCTCTAAAACCACGCCCACTTGTTACTGCCGGTAATGATACAGCTACGAAAAATCCTATGATCAAAAATACTCCTAAAGTCCACATTCCTGCAACAGCATTATTGTATCTAGTCATCAACGCTCCCACAACATACGGTCCTACAAAGCCGCCCAGATTTCCAATAGCATTTATAACTCCACGGCAGCCTCCTGCCACATCTGCAGAAAATAACATTGGAGGCATAGTCCAGAATGGTCCATTTCCAGCTTCATAAAATGCACCACATCCTATCATAAATGCATAGGATACCCATACATATTTGCCAAATTGTACAGAACATATCAGGCATACGCCGAATAACAACATGGGAATTGCAGTCGACATCTTGGAATTATGTGTTTTATCACTTATATTACCGAATACCCACAATCCAACCATACCTGCAACGAAAGGAAACATTGAAAGAAATCCTATACCCGTTATTCCCGTTTTACTAATTGACTTAAGTAACGTAGGCAGCCATAAAGTAAAACCATAAACTCCTATTTGATAGCAGAAGTACACAATACTTAATTTAACCATGTTTATATTTCTCAATGCCTGTCCAAAAGTAAGTTTTGCTGCTACATTTTTATCCATGGCAGCTTTTTCCTCTGCAAGCTTTGAATCGATGTAATCCTTTTCCTCTTTGCTAAGCCATTTTGCATTCTCAGGACGATCCGTAATAAGAGGCAGCCAACAAAGCATTAATAATAATGCCAATATTCCTTCACCTATAAACAAAAGACGCCAGCTGCTCAATACAATTAGCCAACTGGAAATAGGCCCAGTTATCATATTTGCCACAGCAAGATTCATGATAAAGAAAGCATTTGCTCTTCCTCTCTCTTCCATTGGAAACCAGTGAGTAATAATAACCAGTATGGCAGGCCAAACTCCACCTTCAGCAACTCCTAAACAAAATCTTAAAATCAAAAGCTGTGTTGAATTATGAACAAACCCCTCTACAATAGCAAATATACTCCAGGCAATTATTGAAAAACTAATAAATTTTTTTGCACTTCCGTGTTCTGCCATGTTCCCGCCTGGAATTTGCAAAACCATGTAGCCGATAAAGAAAATACCAGAGGCAAGTCCACTCATGGAAGCTGTCAAATTCAAAGCTTCACTCATGCCACCTGCAATGGCAAAACTTATATTGGTACGATCCATAAATGCAACAATATAAACCAGTATACAAACCGGAATAATATGTGTCCAACGCCTTTTTGGAATTTTCTTAACTTCTGTTTCCATATCTCCATCCTCCTAATTATTAAATTAATTATATAAATGAGCAGAACAGTAAAATTGTATTTATTTACTCCATTTCTGTTACATGTTATAATTATGATGGACAGCTGAAAATCCTATTTTATACTATAGTATAGTTATTAATTCATTTATAGATACCCCATATCACTATCTAAGAAAGTGATATGAATTAGCTGTCAGTTATTATTGAGAGAGAGTTTTTCCTATCCCCGACTAATAAATAGGAAAAAACAAACTCTCTTTCTGTCTATTTTCAAATGTTCATCATTTTGTGTAATAACATGTAATTTACTTGAGTCTTTCACTTTTTACACAATTCTGCTCATTTATTATCTAAAATTTATTTTGCCAGCTTTTTATATATATCCAGTCTTTCTCTTGCGTCTCTTTCCGTTATTGTGTACATTTCATCTGCTTTATCAGGTAATATTTTTTTCAATGAAGCATATCTAACCTCACCTAATAAGAAATTTTTAAAGTCTCCATCTGGCTCTTTAGAATCCAATATAAAAGGATTTTTTCCTTCAGCCTTTAATGCTGGATTAAATCTATAAAGTGGCCAATACCCACATTCTACAGCTCTTTTCCCCTCTTCCTGACTTTTGTTCATTCCACATTTCAATCCGTGATTGATGCATGGTGCATATGCAATTATAAGTGATGGACCTTCATATGCTTCTGCCTCTCTTATAGCTTTAAGTGTCTGATTCTTATCAGCACCCATACAGATCTGAGCAACATATACATACCCATAGGTCATTGCCATAAGCCCAAGATCTTTCTTTTTCGTTCTCTTTCCTCCCGAAGCAAACTTTGCAATAGCCGATGATGGAGTTGCTTTAGAAGATTGTCCTCCTGTATTTGAATAAACTTCCGTATCCACTACAAGTACATTTACATCCTCACCTGTGGCCAATACGTGATCAAGGCCCCCATATCCTATATCGTAAGCCCATCCATCTCCACCAAATAACCATTGTGATTTCTTAATGAAGAAATCGCTTAAATTAAACAATTCTTTAGTAAGATCATTTTTATATTTTTCCTTTTCAAGCAGCGGCATGATTTTAGATTTTGCTGCTTTAGATTCTGAAGCACTGTTCATATTTTTTATCCATTCTCTCAGTGCTACTTTCAATTCACTGGAAATATCAGATTCCATAGCTTTCTCAGCAATATTTTTCATTTTTTCTCTTGTCTGGTTGATACCCACATACATTCCATAGCCATATTCAGCATTATCCTCAAATAATGACATAGCCCATGCAGGTCCATGGCCTTCAGCATTGACAGTATATGGAGTAGAGGGAGTAGACCCTGACCATGCTGAAGAGCAGCCAGAGGCATTAGCTATAAGCATTCTATCTCCAAATAACTGCGTTATGAGTTTCATATACGGAGTCTCACCACATCCGCCGCAGGCACCGCTAAATTCAAGCAGCGGCTGTTCAAATTGACTTCCTTTAACAGTATCAGTGCCTATAGGATTCTTAACTGGAAGTTTAATTGCATAATCAAACTTTTCCTGTTCACAAGTCTGCGTATCTATTGGTTTCATGACAAGGGCATCACGAGGGCATACATCTGCACAGCTGCCGCATCCTGTACAATCAAGGGCACTCACAGCCATAGAAAACTTATATCCATCAAATTTCTTTCCACCCTTAGCATCCATAAATTTCATTCCCTTTGGAGCACGTTGTACTTCACCTTCATCCAATAATATCGGCCTAATTACTGCATGTGAGCATACATATGAACATTGATTACACTGTATGCATCTTTCAGGCTGCCATTCTGGAACATTTACAGCAACTCCCCTTTTCTCATATGCCGCAGCTCCATTTTGAAAAGTTCCATCCTCCATTCCAACGAAGGAACTCACCGGAAGCAGATCTCCTTCTTGTCTGTTCATAACATCCACTATATTTTTTATATAATCTGGTCTATCAGATTCCGTCTTTTCCTCCATTTTAGCATCAGCCCAGCTTTTAGGTACATTTATTCTGACAATAAATTCTGCTCCACTATCCACTGCTTTTTGATTCATCCTAACTACATTTTCACCTTTTCTTCCATATATATCAGCTATGGCTTCTTTGAGATACCTAGTTGCATCTTCTACAGGTATGATTTTAGCAAGTGTAAAAAATGCCGACTGCATTATCATGTTGATTCTTCCGCCAAGTCCTATTTCCTGTGCTATCTTCACAGCATTTACGGTATAGAATTTAATATTGTGTTCTGCAATATATTTTTTCATTGCCGCTGGTAATTTTTCATCAACTTCGTTTCCATCCCAAATTGTATTTAAAAGGAATGTACCTCCGTCCTTGATGCCGTCAAGAACATTATATTTATATACGTATGCCTGATTATGGCAGGCCACATAATCCGCTGAATTTATCAGATAAGTAGATTTTATAGGTTTCTTACCAAACCTCAAATGAGAAATTGTAATTCCTCCTGATTTCTTAGAATCATAGGAAAAATATCCTTGAACATACATATCCGTATGATCCCCTATAATCTTAATGGCACTTTTATTAGCTCCAACAGTTCCGTCTGAACCAAGTCCCCAAAATTTACACTGCTTTGTTCCTTCTGGAACCGTTGATAAATGTCTTGTAATCGGAAGTGATGTATGTGTCACATCATCCACAATACCAATTGTAAAACCATTCTTTGGAGAATCATCTCTTAAACTATCATACACAGCTGCAATCTGCGAAGACGTCGTATCTTTCGAACCGAGACCATATCGTCCTCCAACAATTATCATATCTCTATTTTTCCTAAAATAAGCATTTGTTACGTCAGTGTACAATGGTTCCCCAAGTGAACCAGCTTCCTTTGTTCTATCTAATACAGCTATTTTTTTAACTGTCTCAGGTATATATTTGAAGAAATGTTTTAATGAAAAAGGCCTATATAAGTGAACTTTAAGAACTCCTACTTTTTCCCCATTGTTATTTAGATAATCTACAGTTTCTTCTATAGTATCGCAGACTGAGCCCATTGCTATGATCATCCTATCGGCTTCAGGAGATCCATAGTAATTGAACAAATGATAATCAGTTCCTATAAGTGAATTTATTTGCTGCATGTAGTCTTCAACTATCTCAGGTAACCTCAAATAGTATTTATTCGAAGCTTCCTTCTGTTGAAAAAAGATATCTGGATTTTGAGTAGTTCCCCTCGTTACAGGATGTTCTGGATTCAAAGCATTTTTCTGAAACTTTCTCAGTGCTTCATAGTCTACCATTTTTGCCAGATCATCATAATCCCATATTCTAATTTTCTGAATTTCATGTGATGTTCTAAAGCCATCAAAAAAACTCAAAAATGGTATTCTCCCTTTAATGGCAGAGAGATGTGCGACTGGTGAAAGATCCATAACTTCCTGAACTCCACCTTCAGCCAAAAGTGCAAAACCCGTTTGTCTTGTAGCCATGACATCTCCATGATCCCCAAATATACTCAAAGCATGACTGGACAAAGTTCTAGCGCTAACATGAAATACACCTGGCAGCAATTCTCCTGCTATCTTGTACATATTTGGAATCATCAGCAACAATCCCTGCGAAGCTGTAAAAGTGCTGGAAAGAGATCCCGATTGAAGTGCACCGTGAACTGCGCCTGAGGCCCCTCCTTCTGACTGCATTTCTACAATCTTCACTCTTTGTCCAAATATATTTTTTCTCCCCTGCACAGACCATTCGTCAATATATTCTGCCATTGGTGACGATGGTGTAATAGGATATATCGCTGCTGTTTCAGTAAAAGCATATGCTACATGAGCAGCAGCAGCATTACCATCCATAGTTTTCCATTTTATTTTATTTAGACTCATTATGCTTCACTTCTTTCTATATTTTATGGATTGGTTTTGTTAATAAGTCTATATTATTCTATTCTAGCAATTGATTTCGCTAATTTCTTTTTATCTCCCAAATTCTCCTGTCTAGCTATCATTATTCTCTGTGCCTGAGGTGAACCTGCCCCGTGCATGGATTCAGTCCTATAGCTTACTGCAGC
>NZ_FXYI02000090.1:0-14737 GCF_900184915.1 Clostridium sp. HV4-5-A1G
ATTTGTAACTATTATTTTAAATATATAATAATATATAAGTATAGTTTACAAATTAGGAGTGAAAAAATGAATTATTGTCCATATACTTTTAAGTGCTGCTTTATGAGGCATGCAGCAAATTTGCCAAACGGTATTGATGAGAGACCTTATACCTATCCGGGCAATTTACCTGAAGCGATTAATTTGATAAGAGAGGCTGTATCTGGAGAAAGGGAAGATGAACTCTTCTATGACTACCTGATAAAAAATTCTCCTAATGAAGAATCCAGAAACATTATAGTGGGAATCAGGGATAACGAGAGTAAGCACAATAGGATGTTTAGGCAAATTTATCACGATCTGACCGGTGAAAATATATCTGAACTTCAAAATGAAGAAATGCAATATCCTGAACACTTTTGTGACGGCGTAAAAAGGGCACTATATGGAGAGCTAGCAGCAGTTGAAAGGTACAGAAAAATATTATTTGCAATGCAGAGTAGAATTCACATAAATATGCTGACTGAAATTATTACAGATGAAATAAGGCATGCGAATTTTTATAATTTTTTGTACTCGATGAATAGGTGCTTTAGGATGTAACTGACTGCTGAGTGTCAAATTTAATATGGAATATTTTAAAAAGTAGTTTTTCTGGTTTTAAAACTGGGGAACTATTTTTTTAGTCCTAAAAATAGAAATTATTGTTAGAATTAGCTGTAGTTCAGTTATAATGGAACTGTAAAATGGTTTATTGATATAATTGGAATTATAATTAAGAGAAAATGTAAGGGGGTATTTCAAGTGGAATTGTGGGATATATATGATAACAAAGGGCATAAAACAGGTTTGATGAAAAAACGCACTGATATCTTAAGCAGAGGACAGTATCATCTGGCAGCTGAAGTCTGGATAATAAATGATAAATTTGAAATATTGATTCAGAAAAGGTCTGATAATAAGAAGATCCTTCCTAATATTTGGACATTGACAACAGGATGCATGGTCAGCGGAGAGAATACAGTGGATGGATCTATAAGAGAAGTAGAAGAAGAATTGGGAATATGTATTAAAAAAGATGACTTGAATTTTATCAGAAGAATATTTCAGGGTAATATTATTTGGGATATTTATTTTGTATACATGAATATTGAACTATCCAAATTAGCTCTTCAGAAGGAAGAAGTCAGTGATGTAAAGTTTGTATCAGTGGGAGAGTTTAAAGATATGCTTTTGTGTGGAGAGATATTCAAATATGATGAAATCTACGACATTTTATCTAGGGTCTGACCCCTTACCATTTTCTGTAAGGGGGTCAGACCCCATTAAAAAATAGTTTTAATGCTGTAATTTTACAGACTTCTGTCTGTTGCCATTACTGGTTATCTTGCTTTGATTTTTTTCTCTAATTTTATTATTACATGACTCTTTTTTAATTCGATTTTTTACAACTTTTACTGAGCGCTTTTTTACATTTTTATTATTTACTACAGCAGGTTTTGATGCAGATGGATTTGTTACAGCCGTACCCAATGTTTCATTAGTTATTGTATTTTTAGTTACAGCTGTTTTAGTTACAGGGGTGTTTGTTTTGTTTGGTTTTTTAATTACATTAAGTTTTAAATTTTTCCTTTTCTGTATTTTTGATTCTTTTATTAATTTGCCTACACTTATCTTAGAAACTTCTTTCTTTGTTTGAACAGCTTTTACAAAATTCTGTTTTTCTGTATCCAGCGCCTGTTGTTTTTGTCCCAATAAATCTTCAGCAGCTTTAATTGCTGTTTCGTCTCCTAATTTTTTTGCTTTCTCGAGAGCTATTTTAGCCTCATTGTATTGCTTTTTAGCATTAATATAGAGTACACGTTCTTTTTTGACAGCTAATATGGCATTTCTTTTTGCTGTCTGTATTTCTATGATCTTTGCTAGTACGGTTTTTGCATTACCGCTAACCTTATTCTGAAGTTTAGTCAATATATACAGGGATTTCTTTTCTTTAATTATAATTTTATCTTCCACATATTCTAGATTTTTTAGTTTATCTTGATTATATGTATTTTTATTATTATTTAGTGTATCCTCAATTTTACTTTCAGCTCTATCCATATAGTTTTTGTAATCATCGATAGCTGTATTTGCAAGACTCTGATTGTTTTTGTCTACCATAATTTCGCTTTCACCTAACTTTTCTTCAGCTATATCTGATAATGTACTTGCTTTTGCACTATCTGAAAAAGACAATGTAATCTGTATAGCATCTATAACTTTATCTGCCGGGTATAAGATGCTGTTCGGCGTTATACCGGCTTGATCTTTTAGAGATATTGGTTCAGAAGCAAATGTTATATTCGTTATACCCAGTGCCATCACTGCGCTTGCTGCTAAAATCATTAAATTTTTCATATTGCTCATCCTTTCTAAATGCATAAAAGTTTAATTCTTGTTTTTATTTTAATTAAGCTTGATCGATCACTAAAATATACGATATCTCTATTATATTTTGAGGGGGTTACGAAATAATTTGCGCTACACCCCCTAAAGTTCTCATTTATTTCGTATAATATAATATATGAGGTGATTTCATGCAGAATATTAATCACTTAATTCGTAAAAATAAAAGCCAGTTTATTAATGAAAATAAAAATTTTATATATAAATGTACCTACTCTATTTCAAAAAAATATCTTCAATGGGAAAATGACGATGAACTCAGCATTGCATTAATTGCCTTCAACAAGGCCTGTGATAACTATACAGAATGTAAAGGAAATTTTTATACATATGCAAAAATTATAATCAAAAATGCACTGATCGACTATTTTAGAAAAAATAAAAATTTACCATTGCTTACTTTTGACAATGACCAATATGATATGGAAAGATTGGATAATAGTAGTGCCATAGACAGTTTTGAGATAGAAAGGGAAAATAAAAATAGAGCGGACGAAATTATTGAGTTTAGCAAAGAGCTCGCAAAATATAAAATTAATTTCAATAACCTTGTAAATAGCAGTCCAAAACATAAGGATACAAGAAATAGTGCCTTAGGAATTGCCTTGAAAATATGCAACAATGATGAAATCAGCAGTTACATTTTACATAACAGGAGGCTTCCTATTAAGAAAATATGTGCATATACTGGATTTAACAGAAAATTTGTCGATAAGTGGAGAAAATATATTATTGCTCTATTTATATTATTTAATAGTGAAAAATTTATTTATATAAAGTCTTATTTAAATATAAAAGTAGGTGAAAGCAATGAATAAAAGAGAAGGTATAGTAATAAGTATAGATGGTAAGTGTGCTAATTTGCTTACTCCTTACGGCGAATTTATTAAAGTGGACTGCAATGGTAAAAAACCTAATATTGGTGAAGAATTTATGGGAAATCAAATTGTACATAGATTTTATCCTTTTAGTGCAAGAAAAATACTAGCTGCAGCGTGTATAATGTTTGTATTGATTATAGGTGGTGGAGCTAAAGCTTATTACAGTCCGTCAGCTACAGTTCTGGTAAATATAAACCCCGATATTGAGTTAAAAGTAAATTTTTTAAACAGAATTATTTCTTTTAAAGCATTGGATGATGACGGGAGTAAAATATTGAGTCAGGTTAAGATAGATAATGTGAATATCAATGATGGTTTGAAGATAATAATTGATCAATCCAAAAAAGATAAGTTTATTGATGAGGAGTATATAAAGACAAAAACTATTTCTATTGATATAAATGGTAAAAACGTAAATATTTCTAAATTCAAATTAAATATGGAAACTTCTGATTTGAAGGTTAAAATTCAGTCCAACGGTAGTATAATTTTAAATAAAAATTCAAATGGAGGATCAAATAAGAGTACGAATGGAAATTCAAATAAGGATCCAAATAAAAATGTAAAAAGTACTGACAATATGATAAATAATAGATATTTGAATAGTGAAAGTAATTATAAAAAGCCAAATAATAATAGCTTTCAATGGAAAAATAGTACTAATAGTAGTCATAATTCTATTTCAAATAGATATAACAGCAAAAGAAAATCTTATTCAAAACAGCTGCAGCATCCAGGTGTAAATAAGATTAAAACAAATCGAAGTTCAATCAAAAATATTAACAATAGGAAAGTTAAAGAAAGTGGACATAAGAATGGTTCCAATAAAAGTGGTTCATCTAAGCGAAATTCAAGTATAAGGTAAAACAGGTGAAAAAAGCTGTAACTCTCTCATTTTGTTATATTTGATAGATATTTTGTATAATATTTATGAAAATAAAAGCAAGTAGGACAAGAGTACTATTTACTTTTATTTTTTTACTTTCTTTATTTATACTGTATTTCTCTCTGTATAAAATCAAATAATAGTTGTATATTCTAATTGTTGTATGATACAATAATTATAAGAGGTGATTACATATGAACGATGTAAGTGAACCAAAGCGATTAAGGGAAATGATTAGAATACTTGAGAGAAAGCTTGGAATATTGAGCGAAAGCGAGCTTGCCTGTTGTGGAATAACAATGGCTCAATGTCATGCTTTGGTGGAGATAGGACGTGCAAGAAGTATTTCATTGAATGAATTGGCTCAATTACTAGATCTTAAAAATAGTACCATGAGTAGAACTGTAAATAACCTTGTCACTGACGGTTTAGCAATAAGGGATATTGATCCACAGGACAGAAGATATGTGACTATATCACTTACTGAAAGTGGTGTAAAAATATTTAAAGGTATTGAAGAAGGAATGAATATGTACTTTAAAAAAATTTATGATTTTATACCAGCAGATAAACAGAAACAGGTAATAGAAAGTATAGAAATACTTATTGAGGCTGTCAGCAAAAATGAATGTTGTCAATAGTAAAATGAAAGGGGAAGGATATAAATGGAGTATGATGTAAAAAATAAGGTAAAAAAGTATTATGGTGGTATTGCAAAAAAAGTCAATAGCGGAATGGGAAATAATTGCTGCTTAACGTCTTCCTGCTGTAGTGGTTTAAGCAGATCTTCGCTTATCTATGGAAGGGAAAATTTAAATGAGTTACCCAAAGAAGCTGTGGAAGCATCTTTGGGTTGTGCAAACCCATTACTATTTGCAGGATTGAAGAATGGTGAAACTGTACTTGATCTGGGAAGTGGTGGTGGCATTGATGTACTTATGTCTTCAAGGTACGTTGGACCAACTGGAAAAGTTTATGGACTGGACATGACTGATGAAATGCTGGAGCTTGCTAACAAAAACAAAGAAAAAATGGGCGCAACAAATGTTGAATTTTTGAAAGGCCTTATCGAGGATATACCACTTCAAAATGAGATTGTAGATATTATTATGTCGAATTGTGTGATAAATCTTTGTGAAAGTAAGGAAAAAGCCTTGTCTGAGGCTTATAGGGTATTAAAAAAAGGTGGAAGGCTGGCAATCGCAGATATTGTTGTTCTTAAGCATGTACCAGAAAGTATAAGGCATAGCGTGGAAATGTGGGTAGGGTGTATTGCAGGTGCCTTGTCAGTTAAGAAATATGAGGAAATACTTAAAAAAGTTGGATTTAAAGATATTAAAATAACGCCGGTAAATATATACACCAGAGATGTTATAGAAGATATTGCAAAACAGAAAAATTCAGGTGATGCATACAGTAAAATAGATGCAGCACTTATTGATGGAGCCTTTGCAGGGGCACATGTAAAAGCGTATAAATTTTAGGATAAGTATTGTATAGTGTAAATTTGGAGGCTTGAAAATGAATTGTAAAATTGAAAAAATGACAGAAAGACACTGGCGAGAGGTATCAAAAATTTATTTGGAAGGTATTAACACGGGTAGATCTACATTTCAGACTGAGGTGCCTAAATGGCCGGATTGGGATAACAGCCATATTAAATCATGTAGATTAATAGCATGTTTGGATAATAGAGTATTGGGCTGGGCAGCTTTAAGCCCAATTTCAAGTAGATGTGTATATGCAGGTGTTGCAGAAGTAAGTATATATATAGGAAAAGAATACAGAGGAAAGGGCATGGGAACTGCTCTTTTAAAAAATTTAATTAAATTATCGGAACAAAGTGGATTCTGGACTCTGCAATCTGCAGTTATAAAAGAGAATACTGGAAGCATAGCTCTTCACAAAAAATGTGGTTTCAGAAAAATAGGCATAAGAGAAAAACTGGGAAAAATGAATAATGGCTTATGGCATGATGTGGTTTTGATGGAACGTAGAAGTAAGTTGGTGGGAGTGAACTAGGTTCATATAATAAAATTATTTTGACATTTATATTGGTTAAGTAACAAATACAATTTTATCACATAGACTATTATATATATGATAGTCTATTATTTTGCTTATTATGATAATTATATTGACAATACATAGATAATAGTCTATATTATAGACATAGATAATTATCTATATAAGAGGTGACTTTATGAAATTGGATTACGAACTAAACGCAAAAATATTCAAGGCACTGTCTGATCAAAACAGATTAAAAATTATTGACATACTTTCCTGTGGTGAAAAATGTGCTTGTGATTTACTGGAACATTTTGATTTTACACAGCCAACTCTGTCCCATCATATGAAAGTACTCATGGATTGTAAACTTGTTAAATGTAGAAAAGAAGGGGTCTGGAGTCACTATTCATTGGATAATACTAATGCAAATAAGCTATTGCTGTTCCTCATGAATATTATAACAGACACTGAGGAGTGTATCTGCAAAGGACAGGGCAGCAGCAAATGTGGAACTGACAATGAAAAATAAATAAGTTTATCTCAGTCATCTAACTGACTATAAACTTATTATACGAGGAGTGATTTATATGAAAAAAATGATAATTTTTGATCCGGCAATGTGCTGTTCTACAGGAGTATGTGGACCTTCTATAGATCCAGAGTTACTAAGAGTTTCCACTGTTATTAATACACTTCAAAAAAAAGGTATATTGGTTGAAAGGTACAATTTGACTGGTAATCCCCAGATATTTGTAGACAACAAAACGATTAATGAGGCATTGAATAAAGAAGGTACGGAAATACTTCCAGTAACTATGGTAGAGGGTGTAATAGTAAAGACAAAGGCATATCCAACAAATAAGGAATTTTGCGAATTGCTGGGTATATCAGAAGATTATTTAAAAACTGGACTTAAGATAAAATCTAAAGGCTGTGATTGCGGAGGAAGGTGCTGTTGATGGTTAAAAGATTTAACCCTGACAGTATACATTTAACTAAATATTTGTTTTTTACAGGTAAAGGAGGCGTAGGTAAGACTTCTGCTGCTTGCGCCACTGCTGTTGCCCTTGCAGATCGTGGTGAAAAAATTATGCTTATCAGTACAGATCCAGCTTCTAATTTACAGGACGTGTTTGGCACGGATCTCGATAATAAGGGAGTTGAAATTAAAGACGTACCAAATTTGACAGTAGCAAACCTAAATCCTGAAAAAGCTGCTGCAGAGTACAGGGAAAGTGTAATAGCTCCATATCGAGGTAAGCTTCCAGAAGCAGCTATCAATAATATGGAAGAACAGCTTTCAGGTTCTTGTACTGTGGAAATAGCAGCTTTCAATGAATTTTCAACTTTTATTACTGATGAAAAAATTGAAGAAAAATTTGATCATATAATTTTTGATACAGCTCCTACGGGCCATACACTGAGGATGCTCCAGCTTCCTTCGGCCTGGAGCAATTTTATAGGAGAAAGCACTCATGGAGCTTCATGTTTAGGGCAATTATCAGGACTTGAAGATAAAAAATCATTATATAAAAATGCAGTTGAAACTTTATCAGATAAAACAAAAACTACTCTTATCCTTGTATCAAGACCTGAAATTACGCCTCTTAAAGAAGCAGAAAGAGCATCTAAGGAGTTAAGAGATATAGGCATAGATAATCAGGCATTGATTATAAATGGTGTACTTGAAGTCCACGATGACAATATTTCAAATGCAATTTATCTAAAGCAGGAAAATGCTTTAAATGATATGCCTGAAAGTATAAAATCTATTGAAACTTATGAAATACCACTTAGACCATACAATGTAACGGGAATTAAAAATATAAGAGCATTTTTAAAAAAAGATAATACTGAATATAGGAATGTAAAACTAAATGTGAAAAGAATAAATAAGCTGAAAGATATAGTTGATGATCTGTACAATACTAACAAAAAAGTAATATTTACTATGGGAAAAGGTGGAGTAGGTAAAACAACAGTTGCAGCTGCCATTGCCCTGGGGCTTTCAAAAAAAGGTAAAAAAGTTCATTTAACTACTACTGATCCAGCAGCACATTTAAAATTTGTCCTGGATAAAAATTATGGTATTACATTAAGCCATATTGATGAAAAAGAAGAACTTGAAAAATATAAGAAAGAAGTATTAAATAAGGCTAGAAAAACTATGGATGAAAGTGATATGGCGTATATTGAAGAGGATTTAAGATCTCCGTGCACACAGGAAATAGCTGTATTCAGAGCTTTTGCAGAAATAGTTGAGAAATCAAAGGATGAAGTTGTAGTGATAGATACAGCACCTACAGGTCATACGCTGTTGTTATTGGACTCCACGGAAAGCTATAATAGAGAGATTAAGCGTTCAGAGGGCAATATACCTCAATCTGTTAAAGATCTTTTACCAAAACTCAAAAA
Source organism: Clostridium sp. HV4-5-A1G (assembly GCF_900184915.1). Taxonomy (NCBI): domain Bacteria; kingdom Bacillati; phylum Bacillota; class Clostridia; order Eubacteriales; family Clostridiaceae; genus Clostridium; species Clostridium sp. HV4-5-A1G. The sequence continues at coordinate 8,623 of NZ_FXYI02000090.1, forward strand.
TGCCGATGATACAGAAGTTATTATTGTAACTTTGGCTGAAGATACTCCGGTTTATGAATCCCTGCGTCTTGAGGCAGATCTGGAACGTGCAGGAATTGCAAGTAAGTGGTGGATTGTAAATTCCAGCATGTATGCAGCTGATACTACAAATAGTGTACTCAAGGCTAAAGCAAGCAGTGAAATACCATGGATAAACAAAGTCAACGAAATTTCTGACGGGAATTTTGCATTGATAAAATGGAAAGCAGAAGAAATTAAGGATGAAAAATTATTTGATCTATAATTGGGGTCTGACCCCTTACCATAAAATGGTAAGGGGTCAGACCCCATGGAAAACAGGAGGAATGTATATGAAAAGTAAATCATCCAGGTTGTCATTGCTTGATCGTTATTTAACGCTTTGGATATTTCTTGCTATGTTTGCAGGAATCTTGCTTGGGTGGGGTGTACCAGGTATATCAAAAGGATTATCCAGTTTATCCGTTGGCACTACATCCATTCCAATTGCCATAGGGCTTATTGTAATGATGTATCCACCCCTTGCCAAAGTAAACTATAAGGAACTTGGTAAGGTATTTAGAAATCCTAAGGTATTATCCCTGTCACTTATTCAAAACTGGATAATAGGACCTATACTGATGTTTGCACTTGCAGTAATATTCTTACATGCTTATCCTGCATATATGACAGGCCTTATACTTATTGGCCTTGCCAGGTGTATTGCAATGGTCATCATATGGAACAGTCTTGCAGATGGAGATACGGAATATGCGGCTGCACTTGTGGCGTTCAACTCCATATTCCAGGTTATATTTTATTCTATATATGCCTATATATTCATAACCGTACTTCCAACATGGTTTGGGCTTACCGGCTATAGTGTAGATATTTCAATGGGGAAAATAGCTTCTTCCGTTGCAGTTTACCTTGGTATTCCTTTTGCACTTGGAATGTTAACCAGGTTACTGCTGGAGCCTAAAATGGGTACAGAATGGTACACAAAAAAATTTATTCCAAAAATAAGTCCATTGGCCTTGATAGCATTATTGTTTACTATTGTTGTAATGTTTACTTTTAAAGGGAAATATATCATAGAATTGCCTTTGGATGTAATTAGAATTGCCATACCACTTGTAATCTATTTTGCAGTTATGTTTTCAGTTTCATTTTTTATAAGTTACAAATCAGGTATAGACTATAAAAAGACAGCTACACTTTCATTTACTGCTGCAAGTAATAATTTTGAGCTTGCTATAGCTGTTGCAGTTGCTGTATTCGGTATAGAATCTAAAGAAGCTTTTACAGCAGTAATAGGACCATTGATTGAAGTGCCTGTAATGATAGGGCTTGTAAATGTAGCACTGCACTGGGGGAAAAAGTATTTTGCACTAAAAAGGTAGAAATTTTTAAGGGGGTATTGTTAATATGGAATGGGAATATAAAGTATTTACGGTTGATCATTTTTTAAGTTCACAAAAGAATTTAAGTATAGAAGAATCACTAAATAAATATGGAAAAGAGGGATGGGAGCTAGTAGGAATTTTACAAAATTCTTATAAAACACTAGGAAAACCATCCAAAATAGATAGTGATTTAATAGTATTTAAAAAATCAGAATATAACTCATAATATAAAAATTTAGCATAGGAGGAAAAAGATGAAACCAAAAGTGGCTTTTATATGTGTCCATAACTCATGTAGATCACAGATGGCTGAGGCAATAGGAAGATTATATGGAAGTGAGGTATTTCATTCATACTCAGCTGGTACTGAAATCAAATCTGAAATAAATAAAGATGCAGTCAGAGTAATTAAAAAATTATATAATATTGATATAAGTGAAATTCAACATGTTAAGCTGATTGATGATTTACCCCAAATTGATATAGTGGTAAAAATGGGCTGTAATGTTGCATGCCCATTTTTGTCATCAAAATATGAAGAAGACTGGGGACTTGAAGATCCTACAGGAAAAAGCGACGAGGAATTTATTAAAACAGCTAAGGCCATTGAAGAAAAAATTAAAGATTTAACTAAAAGAATTGAAAATAAAGAAATTAAACTATAAGCTGTAAAGTGTTAATCCAAGAAAAATCTATTATTATTTTTCTTGGATTAATTGCTTCCTGTCATTAAAAAATTTCTTATAGCTTAAATAACAGGCTGTAAAAGAAGATATGGAAGTTGCGGAAAGCAGCATAAAGGTGACTATTATCTGATATTTGACGGCATTTATAGGTGAAGTACCTGCCAGAATAAGCCCGGTCATCATACCGGGTAGTGCCACTATTCCCAGAGTCTTGGCTGAATCGATAGTAGGCATCATTCCAACTTTAATGGAGTCTTTTATTATATTTATGGATGATTGGTAGATGTCTGCTCCTAGTGATAATTTTGCTTCAACTTCAGCCCTTTTATCTTTGAAGTTTAATTTCATCTGTTTAAAACTCAATCCCAGGCTTATCATTGAGTTGCTGATGATCATCCCGCCGATGGGTATTACCTGATAAGGTTCATATCTTATAATTCTCAAAAACACAAGAATTGCCAGGGTGATTGATGTTCCAAGAATTATTGATATAAAAGATATAAAGAAAACATTTTTAATTTTGCTTCCTCTTTTGGATGCATTGTATGCAGCATTTATAATCATAAATATCAGTAAAAATGTAGTGAAAAATGCATTTTTTAATCCAAATATATAATTCAACAAGTATCCTACAATAATCAATTGTATTACAGCCCTTGCCACGCTTATAATTATATCCTTTTCGAGATTCAATTTTTGTGAATATGAAAAAATAAGAGAGATCAGCACGAGCAGTAGGGAAAATAAAATAGAATAAATACTTATATCTGCAGCTCCAGTCATTTTATAACCTCCAAAGATTTAAATTTTCCACTTTCAATTGATAAAATCTTATTTGCATATTTTTTACTCTGTTCTGAATTGTGTGTTATCCATAAAATAGTGGTTCCGCTGTTATTTAAAGATCTGATTACGTTTTCCACGATTAGAGTGTTTTTTTCATCAAGTGCAGATGTTATCTCATCTAGGAGAAGAATTTCAGGATTAAAGATTAAAGTTCTTATTAGTGCAATTCTCTGCTTTTCTCCACCTGAAAGATTATCTATAGTTCTTGGTAAATACTCGCAACTCATTTTAAAATCATTCAGAAGTTTCTTTATTGTCGATAAATCCACTTTTTTATTTCGTATGAAAAATGGAAAATTTAAATTATCCATGACAGTGTTCCCGAAAAGAGAGGGAGTTTGAAAGCAGTAAGATATTTGTCTCCTCCATTCTATGGGGTTATATTCAGTGTAGGGTATGTCCTTATAAAGTATATTTCCATCAGTTGGGCTTATAAGTTGAGAGCACAGCCTAAAGAAGGTGCTTTTGCCGCTGCCTGATGGACCAACTACAGATATAAAGTCTTTTTGATTGATTTTTAAAGATAAATTTTTTAATATGTACTTGCCATTGCTCATGTATGATACATTTTTAAATTCCAATAATGGCATAAGAAATCTCCTCCATATATATAATATAATTGTATTATATATCGTTGACATTAAAAATTGATTAAATTTAATGTTATATATATTTTTGCAGATGATAGATGTTGTATTATAATTTATAATACAACATTAAAAAAAGATGGTGATAAATATTGAAAATTTTATTTATGAGAGTTAAATTAAGAGCATCCTGGGTACATTCACTGAAGGAAAAGAGAATGATCGTAAGAAGCATAGTCCAAAAGTTAAAAAATAAGTTTAATGTATCGGTATCGGAAATAGACGACAGGGATATACACCAGATAATAGTTATAGGCATTGTGGGAATATGCGGAAATTCATCACATACTGATTATATAATGGAAAATATTATAGATTTTATAGAAATCCATACTGATGCTGAATTAATTGACATTACAAAAGAAAATGTTATGAATATTTAGCATTTTTAATTTCATTAATTGCTCTAAATCTCCAAAATTATTTATGATCAATTTAAACATATCAGCATATTATGTGCTATAATATCTTATATAAGTTTTGTTAACTACAGGGTATTTATCTTATATTATATTAGAACGAGGCTGACTTTTTTAATTTCATTCCCCTAACTGGTGAAATTATAAAGTTGGCTTCATGAATTTTTATAGAATTAAAGGGGCTACCAACATGAATATTTTTAAAGAGAAAAATCATGAAATTAAATTTAAAATGGCAGAAGACAAATTGGATTTAGAGGAAGTAAAAAAATTGTTTTTAGATTATGCAGGTTCCTTGAACATAGATCTTGATTTTCAGGGATTTCAGACAGAAGTGAATACGTTACCTGGAAAATATAGTTCACCAGATGGCATAATTATACTGGCCTCGGTAGATGGGAAAAGCGCAGGATGTGTAGCTCTTAGAAAAATATTGGGGGATATTTGCGAAATGAAAAGATTTTATGTTCGTGATAATTACAGAGGGATGGGTATAGGAAGAAAACTTATAGATATAGCAATTGAAAAAGCTAAAGATATGAATTATAAATACATAAGACTCGATACACTTGTAACTATGAAAAGTGCACAGCACCTGTATTTATCCTCAGGGTTTTATGATATTCCAGCTTATACCTATAATCCGTTTAAAGATGCAAGATTTATGGAGTTGAAACTGTAATAGCAGTTTAATTAAATCAAGATTTCTTGAATTTATGGCGAAAAATAATTATACGAATAGAATAATTTATATAAGTAGAATATGTATAGGGGAAAATGAAGTCTTATGTAAGATCCTATAAAATACCACTCTTTATTTCCTATGAAATATAGGAAAAACAGTGGAAAATTTATAGGCTATTCTTATTGGGAGCTTTTAAAAGAGAATTACTGATGGGAAAGTAACAATATCACGGATATCACATAATGACTGATGAGAATTGAAAATTATAATTCTTTACTTTAAATGCTTTTTATTTTTCTTATGTGACTGAGTATTTTTTTCAATTATATCCAGAGATTCACATAGACATTCTTCCATAACATCAGGTGTTATCAGTATAGATTTCTTATTTTCCATTTTATCACCTCCTCATATTATTCTATTGTACATCTTTTACATATGGATGTCAATATATGCGTAAACTTTAATTTCTATTTGCTATCAATTGTGTATTGTGAATTGAATAAAGATCCCCTTTTAAAAAAAATATGTTATAATTTTATTAATGAGGAGGATATTTGTAATGAAGGGATTAATTATAGTTTTAGGAATAGTGATTACAACAATATTTATACGGGGATTAGTAAAAGGGAGAAATGAAAAAAGTCGTAAAGATGATTCACAGTTATAAAAAGCACTTACTTTTATTGGTGAGTGCTTTTTTATACTTAAAATAAAGAACTGATATTTTAGAAAATTAATGGAGTTATTACGCAAATCAGTTTTGTGGCCTGCTTCATAGGATTTCTCCATGAATGTATTATAGTTGAAGGATACTGTATACAATTACCTGCTTCTACGAAATATTCTTTACCATCTAAAGTTACGATAAGGCCGCCCTCCAGTACATATACAAATTCTTCACCCGGATGATTGAATCTGCTTCCATGGGGCTGCTCGGGAGGTATTATTACCAGCATGGATTCAAGGCTTCTTGAGGAAAAGTTACCGCTTATTCTTATAAATTCTGAATTGGAACCTTCCATTTTAAATAATTTTTGTTCATTTATTTTAACTAGAAAATTATGAGTTTCAGGAGCTTTAAAAAAGTAACTTATATTGACATTAAGGGCATCTGCAATTTTTTTTAGAGAAGTAATTGCAAGAGAGGAAGAACCGTTTTCTATTTGGGACAAAAAACTCACTGAAAGACCAGTTTTTTGACTTAGATCTTTTAAAGTAAAATTATTTTTCTTTCTTAAATTACGAATTTTTTTAGCTATTTCACCAATCATTGTTTTCCTCCATTGTAGTGTATTTAGAAATTTTATAATCTTAAATAATCACATTATTTTACTTCAATTATAATATCATAATAGAAAATTATTTTCAAATAATAAGCATCCGTAGTATCAGAAGTTTTAAAGTAGTATAATTTAGTTTATTACAG
>NZ_FXYI02000091.1:0-14587 GCF_900184915.1 Clostridium sp. HV4-5-A1G
ATTTACTACAGTATGCAAGTTATATATAAATATATTTCATTTTAATGTATATTTTTTGTAATTGGTATTATGAATTTTCCAAAAAATACAAAAGCAATTCTTCCCGTTTATTTTGCACATTTTTTAAAACATCTGATGGCCAATTATAAAACCCTTTTCCACTTTTACATCCCAATTCTCCAATTTCAACTTTGTTTTTAAGCAAATGAGATGGTTCAGTTGAACTGCAGAGATCCTTAAGCAAATATGCAGATACGGAATTTATTACATCAAGCCCTGCTAGATCAGCAGTACGTATTGGACCTGTAATTGGCAATCTTCTCCCCAATCCATACTCAATAGCTTTATCAACTTCTTCAGGCCTAGCCCAACCCTGTTCCACTATAAATAAAGCTTCCCTCAATAAAGCATGTTGAAGTCTATTTCCGATAAATCCCAGACATTCTTTTTCCATAGGAATGGCCTTATTGCCTATGAACTCAACCCATTCAATAGTCCTAACAATTGTTTCCTTTGATGTTTTTTTACCAGGTACTACTTCCACAAGCGGAATCAATTGAGGGGGGTTCCAAAAATGCGCGACCACTATTCTTTCAGGATGTACTGTATATTTAGCTATATCTGTTGGTAAAAGTCCAGATGTACAAGTTGCTAAAATTACATTTGAGGGGCATATTTCATCTAAGACTTTAAAAAAATACTGTTTCAATTTTATATTTTCGGCTAAACACTCAATTATCAGATCAGCATTTTGAGCTGCTTTTTGAATTGTTTTAACTCCCCTTATGTCATTTATAATTTTTTTACACTGCATTTCTGATAATTTCCCTTCGTTTTTCCAAAAATTTAAACTTGATTCTATATTTTTGAATCCTCTGTATAAACTCATGTCAGATCTGCCATAAATGGTTACTTTAAGTCCAGCTGTGGCACAAAGCAATGCTATGCCAGGTCCCATGGTTCCAGTACCTAATACAGACACTTTTTTAATATTCATATTCATCATCATTCCTTTCAACATAGTTTTATTTGAACATGGAGAACCAAAAACATGCATATCAAAAACATTGAATTAAATATCACTTATTACCGTACCAGTGTTGCCGCATAATGCTTCCTTAAGTTTTTCAAGAGATGTTATTATAGCTCTTTTCCCCCTTTTTGACTCTGCAAACATGACAGCCGCCTTTACCTTAGGCAGCATTGAACCTGGTGCAAACTGTCCTTCTTTCATATATCTACAGGCATCTTGAACACTCATTGCCGATATATTTTTCTGGTTTTTTTTATTGAAATTTATCGCAACTTTCTCAACAGCAGTTAATATAAGCAGTATATCTGCATCAATTATTTCAGCTACCTTCTCTGATGCATAATCCTTATCAATCACTGCAGCAACCCCCTCAAGACTGGTGTCATCTTTCTCAATCACAGGAATCCCTCCACCACCTACAGTGATTACGATATGCCCTGCACTAACAAGCGTTTTAATTACTTCTTCCTCTACAATAGTTTTTGGAAGCGGAGAGGGTACAACCCTTCTCCATCCCCTTCCCGCATCCTCTTTCATCAAATAATTCATTTTGGGCATCATTATTTCAGCCTGTTTTTGTGTAAAAAATGAACCTATAGGTTTTGTCGGGTTCTTAAATGCTTCATCATCTTTATCTACAATCACCTGGGTAATTACTGTTGCTACCTGATTGCTCATTCCCCTTCTCTTTAATTCCTTTTTCAGTGCCTGCTGAAGATGGTAGCCAATATATCCCTGACTCATAGCTCCACATTCCTGAAAGGGCATTACACCTTTTGACCTATCAGCTAAAGCTGCAATTTCATAAGTTGCAATAATCTGACCTATCTGAGGACCATTCCCGTGAGTAACAACAATTTCATTGCCCTCTTCAACAAGATCTACAATAGATTTTGCCGTCTTATAACAGGCCTTAAGCTGAGATTCTGCTGAATTATCCTTAGGATCCGCCTGAAGTGCATTCCCTCCTAAAGCTACCACTATCCTTGACATACAAGATTCCTCCATTTTCATTATTTAATTCAATTTCCTAAACTCCAATATGAACATCAGAAGTCGTTATATCAGATTTTATTTCATATTTTTCATTCATTATTCCAAGCTTGCCCAATACATAGAAAATGATTGACAGTATAACTCCGACAACAGCTGCAAATGCCATTCCCTTTAACTGCACTGTCCCAATATTTACACTGGCTCCGCTTACACCAACTACAAAAGTAATTGCGCCTAAAACCATGTTGTAGTTTATGCTGAAATCAACCTTTGATTCTACAAACATTCTAATACCTTGGACTGCTATTATTCCATACAGCAGCATAGTGATTCCGCCCATAACAGGTTCTGGAATAGCCTGTATTGCAGCTGCTATTTTACCTATGCATGAAAAGATTATTGCAAATATGGCAGCTCCCCTGATTACCCATACAGAATAAACCCGGGTAATGGCCATTACGCCTATATTTTCTCCATAAGTGGTATTTGGTGTTGAACCTGTAAAACCTGAAATAACATTACTAATACCATCTCCAAGAAGTGAACGGTAAAGTCCGGGATCCACCAGTAAATTTGAGCCAGTTATCTTGCCGGTGACTATCAGATGGCTTATGTGTTCTGCAAACACAACTATACAGGCGGGAGCGATTATAAAAATTGCACTCCAGTCAAATACGGGAGCCTGAAACTTAGGAAGTGAAAACCAATTTGCATCTGCAATGATCTTTGTATCCACCATTCCCATAATAAAGGCAAGAATATAGCCTGAAACTACAGCAATTAAAATCGGTATAACCTGTGCAAATCCTCTGAATATAACGGAGCCAAATATTCCTACCGCCAGAGTGAATAGAGCTACAAAAATGACTTTTGGATCAGCTACATAAGGTTGAACAACTTTTCCTACTGCCGTAGCAGCAGGAGCAAGACCTGATTGAATTGCTGCATTTGGAGCAAGCTCAAGCCCAATTACTGCAACAACTGCACCCATAACAGCAGGAGGCATGACAACGTCAATCCACTTTATTCCAAACTTTTTTACAATATAGGACATCAATATGAAAAACAGTCCAAAGAAAATGAATCCTGATTGTGCATGACTGAAACCACCAAAAGATGTGATAATTAAAATAGTAGGTGATATGAACGCAAAACTTGAGCCTAAATATGCTGGAATTCCACCTTTGGTTACGTAGGAGTAAATCAATGTACCAATACCATTCATCAAAAGACAGATTGCAGGGTTTACTCCAAGAATTAGCGGTACAAGAATGGTAGCACCAAACATAGCCGTCAGATGTTGAAAACTAAGTGGTATAGTTTCAACAATGGGTAGTTTCTCATGAATTCCTACAACACGTTTCATAAATTTTATTCTCCTCCTTAAATAATTTTATTTAACGCCTCGTATACTTTATCTGCTGAAAAAGGCGTTTCAAAAAGATCAACTCCTGTTGCATCCGCAATCGCATTTCCAATGGCAGAGGTTACTGAGATCATAGGGTGTTCTGCGCAACCTCTAGCACCATAAGGCCCATCAAGCTGCGGCGTCTCTATAAAATGTACTTTAACAAGTTCAGGCAAATCTTTCATTGTAGGTATTTTGTAATCTACAAAACTCCTGGTCAAAAGTCTGCCTTGAGAATCATATTTGAGGGTTTCGGATAAAGCTGTACCTATTCCCTGAACAATCCCGCCAACTACCTGCCCTTTTACCAGCATTTTATTTATAATGTGCCCAAGATCTATAGCGGTTATTACTTTTAAAATCTTTATATCCCCGGTATTAGAATCCACTTCTATTTCAAAGGCATGTGCACCATATGTCCAATCAAGAGCCGGCCTGCCCTGACCAGTATCTTTATCAAGAATTGTCAATCCCTGTGCTATATATTTACCCCTGCCTATAAGTGGACCACCTATGCCATTCCCATTTGGATAAGTATAGCCTACTGCTATTTCTTTATAAGACACTTTATTTTCTGGAAACTGCTTTACATACACACATTCATCACCAAGTGCAAGATCCCTTTTCGAAGCACGAAGAACAATCGCTCCTACATCAAAAATTTGCTCTTCAATATCATCACAGGCTTGAAGTACAGCATTTCCTCCCAATATGGTCATTCTGCTTGCCACAGTTTGCCAATCATAGGTTGCTGAGTCCGTATTTGTTTTAAACACTGCATGAACTTTTTCTATCGGCACATGCAATCTTTGGGCTATCATCTGACTCATGGCTGTATATGCACCCTGGCCCATATCTATCCCAGCCACATTAAACCTAACGGAACCATCTTCATTCATCTGAATCAAAGCGGAAGTGGCTGCATTACTTGGCATGGCAGGTGCCTTATGAAGTACTGCTATACCTTTGCCCCTATATATACCAGTTTTCTTCTCAAATGCTTTTTCGGCTTCAGTCTTACTCCTTCCCCATTCTATATCCTCAGCAACAGTTTTTAAACATTTGATAACGTTTCCAGATTGTTCATAAATAGGTTCTCCTGTTATGGTCTTGGAGCCAGGTCTTAACAGATTTTTCAATCTAAATTCCAATGAGTCCATTTTCAATTTTTTTGCTACAAGCTCCATCTGACGTTCTATTGCCCAAAAAATTTCAGCATGCCCAAATCCCCTATAAGCTGTACCAAAAATATGATTTGTATAAACAGTATAAGAATCAAGTTTAACATTTTCTATTTCATAAGGACCTGCACCCGAATACCCAGTTGCCCTTGTTATATTTACTCCATAATCTGCATATGCTCCTGCATCCCATAAATATTCAATTTCTTCAGCTACAATTTTGCCATTTTTCTTAACACCTGTTCTGAGCTTTGCAGTAAGACCCTGCCTGCAGGGAAGAGTCGATATTTCTTCTTCTCTCGTTGCAACAAATTTCACCGGTTTCCCTTTAGCAGCCTTTGAAAGAAGTGCAACCAGTGGTTCCAGATGAATACCTGCTTTGCCTCCAAAACCTCCTCCTACATAAGGTACGGTAACATCGATATTTTGAATTGGAACTCCCAGTGCCACGCTGAACAGATTGCGAAGCGTATATGGGGATTGAGCACTACTCCAAATCTTTATTTTATCTCCAGTTCCCCATCTTGCTATAACCGCATGTGTTTCAAGGGGAACATGCAAAATCTGCGGAACTTTAAATTTATTTTCAACTATCAGATCTGATTCATCAAATCCCTTTTCAATATTTCCCTTTCTAAGCTTAAAATGATTTGCTATATTTGTATCAGCTTCCGGGAAAAACACATCCGGAATTGTCCTATAATTTTTTAGATCCGGGTGAATCAATATGGAACCGGGCTTTACGGCTTCTTCTACATCAAGCATTACTGGCAAAGACTCATATTCAACTTCAATGAGATTCACAGCTTTTTCAGCAATATCCAAACTCACAGCTGCAACGGCCGCAACAGCTTCTCCAAAGTATCTCACTTTATCTACTGCCAAAATAGATTTATCTACAATATAGATTCCAAGCTTTTGATAAGCTTGTTTGCCAGTCAACACTGCTTTTACCCCCGGTAGACTTCTTGCCCTGCTCACATCAATGTTTTTAATCAATGCATGGGCATAGGGGCTGGTTTTGAGCTTAGCATACAACATGCCTTTGGAGCTCATATCCTGTACATACTGCGCTTCCCCTGTAACTTTTTCGATGCCATCTACTCTGGGTATACTATTCCCCACATAATTGAAATTCATAATTATTCACCTTCCCCTGCAGCAGCTTCGACAGACTCTATGATGTCCTCATATCCGGTGCACCTGCACAGATTTCCCTGTAACGCTTCTTTTATCTCATCTCTGCTGGGATGTGGGTTTTTCATAAGCAGTGCTTTGGCCGACATAATCATCCCAGGAGTACAGAATCCGCACTGAAGACCATTATGCTTTATAAAAGATTTTTGTAATTTTGATAACTCTCCAGATTTTGCTTCACCTTCAATGGTTTGGACTTCTCCTTCCGCAGCTTCCAGTGCCATAACACAACAGGAATTTACGGCTTTACCATTCAAAATAACCGTACATGCACCACATTCACCTGCACCACAACCTTCCTTAGTACCTGTAAGCCCTAATTTTTCACGCAAAAACCAAAGCAGAGTACTATTTGACGGCACTTCTTCAAAAACCTCATCTTCATTTACATACAAATGCAATTTCTCCATATAATTATCTTCCCCCCTTCAGTTCATCAACTATTTTACAGGTTAAGTATCGAGCCATTGCAATTCTGTACTCCTTAGTAGCTCTTACATCACCAATGGGCTTAATTCTGTTTATGACAGCCTCTGCTATTTTATTTCTGTATTCTGTAAAATTTGATGCTTTGAAATTTTCTGTATATTCTATCAAAACTGGTGTAATTGCCACTGCACCAAGAGACAATTTTAAATTTCCATCTTTCCTCAAATAACCTGCTGCACTTATCTGTGAAAGATCGTGACCTTTTATTCTTGACCTTTTAATAAATCTGCCCTTTCCCTGAATTGGTGGATAAATTACTTTGACAACCATCTCATTTTCTTTTAAAACATTTTTCTTTACTCCTGTAAAAAAGTCTTTTAGCAATACCTCTCTATGTCCATTTACTGATGATATACAGGCTCTTCCTTCAAGTACAAGTGAGGCTGGAAGCATATCCCCTCCTGGTGATGAATTGCATATATTTCCAACTAATGTCGCTCTATTCCTAATCAGTGTATTCGCAAGAACTTTAGCTGCATCAATTAATATTTGATAATCTGAACTTATGTCATGACAATCTATAATTTCATTTAGCGTCACCGCAGAACCTATGGTAAGTCCAATTCCACCATTGTAGGAGATACTATGAAGTTCTTCAATCCCCTTAATATCAACAAGATACTTGCAGTGGATAGAATTATTTCTCAATGCGATTATTACATCCGTTCCTCCAGCTAGAATTTTTGCCTCACTTCCATACATATTCATCAATTTTAAAACCTGTTGTAAAGTCTCAGGTCTAATGTATTGAAAATCCTGCAATTAAATCCCCCCAATCAATATGAATGTATATTTAATGCCCCTAAAGCATTTTATAATTACAATCAATCATACAACCTGCATCTTTAGGGGCATTTCACAAATCCTACATAACTCTTATCAACATTTTATCCGAACGCTACCATTGCTAATACTCCAAACGCACTCTGTGAAAGCGACTGTCACCAAATCAAAGATTTGGGACATCTGCTTTTCTTAAAGTGGGAGATAAGCACTGCTACGCGCCTGGATAAGTTCTTCACCTAAAGGATAACGTATTCTAAGTGCTGAAGACACTAAGAATACTGTTAATAAGGTTCAGGTGAAGGAAAGTATTCCTTATTAGCAAACTCCACCTGATCCTAAGAATCACTTTATTTAGCTTCTTTAAAAATAAATCCACAACAATTTTTATTGACGCTCTCTTTAACAACTCCCACAGTTGAAATAAGTTTCATGCCAATTACAGGATTTCCAACCTCCAATTGGCCTGTCACCTTAAGTCCATTTTTAAATTCAGCAACTCCAAAATACAAATAGGGCTTCATATAACCTTCTGGAAGGTTGTATACTTTCGTATAGGTCAAAAGTTTTGCATCTCCCTCAAGGGGTATCTTCTCAAATGTTCTGTTACCGCACTTTTTGCATACATAATGCTTAGGATGGTGGAGTTTTCCGCATGCTGTGCATCTGTAGGCATACATTTTTTCACCCATAATTACTCCCCCTCCTTTGTCACTATAGTAGCCACAACATTATTTCCAAAACCGCCAAAATTTACTGCAAGTCCTGTCTTCGCACCTTTTACCTGACGTCCATCCGCTTCACCCCTCAGTTGTTTAACCAATTCCACAACTTGAGAAACACCTGTAGCTCCAAGTGGGTGTCCTTTAGCCTTTAATCCTCCGGAAGTATTAATTGGAATTTTACCATTTATCTTGGTTTCGCCATTTCCGGCCGCAATATGTCCTTCTCCCCTCTTAAAAAATCCAACTTCTTCAGATTCAACAATTTCTAATATCTGAAATGCATCGTGAAGTTCAGCCACATCAATATCCTCGGGCCCTAAATCCGCCATCTCATAAGCCTTCTGTGCAGCTAGTCTCACTGCCAGCAGATCTGTAGGCACTTCCCTTTCGGCCATGGCATGTGTATCAGTGGCCTGACCAATTCCAGCAATCTTTACCGGTTTTTTTGCAAACCTGTCTGACTTATCCATAGCACACAGAAGAACTGCTGCTGCACCATCAGATACTGGACACACTGAATACAATCTGAGTGGAGAGGCCACATATGGATTTACTATCCCCGCATCTTCATCCTCTGTAATCGCATATAGATTTGGCACCGTATGAATATGGGCTACTGGATTGTGCAGTGCATTTTCGTGATTTTTTACAGAGACAATGGCCAAATCCTTTTCTGTTATCCCATATTTTTCCATGCATAACCTTGTAAACATCCCTGCAAGCGACGGTAAAGTTATGCCATAATCATATTCTGCTTCCGGATGAAGCATTGTAGCAACAAAATCAGTGCTCTCCCATCCACTGACAACTCTCATCATCTCTCCACCCACAACTAAAACCGCATCGCACATACCGCTGGCAATTGCCATATATCCCAATTTTATTGCTGAAGCACCTGATGCCGGACCATTCTCAACAGTTTCTGCCATAGCTGGCCTTAAATTCAATGTGTCTACAAGCGCAGATGCAACACCACATTGCTTGTTTAAAATACCAGCTCCCATTGTAGCTACAAAAACCTGATCTATCCCATGTTCTCCCTCTACAGTTCTTACCCCGGCATCATCAAGAGCCTGTACTGCTGCCATACACAGCATATCCATAAAGGTTCCCTCAGACATTTTCCCAAACTTTGTATGGCCTACTCCTACAATTCCTACTTCTCGCATCTTTTATACCCCGGAATCTGCGCATAGGTAATTGGGAGAATGGGATTTTCAGCAGTCTTAAGAAGTTCTTCTTTCACAGGCCTGCGTCCTGCTAATTTATCAGCTCTGTGTCTTTCCCAAAGAGCTCTTGTCAGCACGTACGTTGGCACACCTCCTAGTTCATGCCATATTTCAGGCCTTGACTCCAATTCGTATTCAATCATCCATCTTTTAAATCCGTTTGGACTTTCAGCTACTATCCAAACTTCTTCTTGATTTAAAATATCCAGATGATATTCCATTTTTGCTGCAAACAGCTGTGCACCGATTCTAAGCCCCTGTTTTAAAGCCATGGTATGATATGACATCCCTACCTTCTCATCTACCATACGCCCATTTACAATTCCAACTATTATTCCATCTATCGTACCAATTAAACAGTACTCATTTTTAACTCTGTAGCGATGATATCCCAAAAGTTCTGCATACAATCTAGAAGCAACAATATCATAAAAATCTTTTTCCACTGTCATGAGAGGTTTAACTGCTTCTAAAATATGAGGTACCTCTTCTCTGCTTATTTGACGAATTACCAGTTTATCTCCATTAGCCATGGAAATCACTTTGGGAGGATATGGTTTCATGGGTAATTCAACAGGTCTTAAGCTCTGTTCCATTTTGTCTACTATCATTTTCTATCATCCTTTCATATCATAATTTTATTTTGACAATTTACTCTGCATCAAAAGCCACTATTCGGCATATACATGATTCTCCGCCTTCAAATCTCCAAGGGAAACATCCAATTATCAACCTCTTTCCAAGCACCTTGTCTATATCTCCACCAAGATTTTCAGCATGTACAATATTATATGGGAAGAGATCATAGTGCATCAATTGATAGTCTTCATCCGGCCAAAAATCTTCAAGTCCCTTTCCATATTTAGATCTCAAGAATTTATCAGCCTTTTTTGCTTCCTTTGGAGCCCATTCGCGAATTTTGGTATTCATAGGATGATCTGCAGAGCCGCAGTCAACACCTATCCATTTAAATTTCATTTTTTTACACCAGTTTGCAAATTCCTTGGTTGGTCCTGGATGCCTCATCATAACTCTTTCTTCGTCAGCTTCAGGCTCATCCCATGCATATCTATGATATCCCGTATGAATGATAAGTATATCTCCCTTTCTTACATCTGCTCTATCCATAATATCTTTTGAAGTATAGATCCCATAATCTTCAGCTATATCGGATATATCAACAACTACTCCTGGTGCTACCAGTTCTTCCAGCGGAATTGCAGAAATATCTCTACCATGAGTGCAAAAATGCAATGAACCATCAAGATGAGTACCTACATGGTTTGAATGAGTCAGTACCTGCCCATTGGCACCATTTGAAGAAAGTCTTTTGAAAAATTTGATCTGCAGCGGCTCATAGGTTGGCCACGGTGGCGTCAAATGGCTTAACTTTTGAGTTAAATCATACATCTTTACTGATTTAAAGGAATCAATAATATTCATAATATAACCTCCATTTATAATAAATTGTATTTATTGATAAAAAATTTTAAAGCGTCTTCAAAACATTTCATAGGCGGATTTACCACGCCTGCTCCAATTTGACCAACACCTGCTTTATTGCTGGCAATGCCTGTATTTATTACCGGCAGTATTCCTGTTTCTATAACCTTCCTCATATCTATTCCAGTAGGAGTTCCCCTGAAATTGATGCCGGGTATTTTATAGGCATTATTCTCTGCATATGTTATTTCATACATGGTATTTGTATAATTAACGGCATCCTTTGGAGTACCGCCAACAAATTGTACAATTGCAGGCGCTGCTGCCATAGCAAAACCACCTATACCTGCTGTCTCAGTTATACAGCTGTCCCCAAGATCCGGGTTGGCATCTTTTTCGTCAAATCCTGGAAAGTACAATCCCTGTACCATTTCACAGGGGGCTGTAAACCACTCTTTACCCGTACCAACCATTCTGATTCCAAAATCTGTTCCATTTCTTGACATTGTATACAATATGGTGCAGTATTCAATACCTTCCAGTGGATCAAGGCTGCATTTGCAAGCAGGCATTGAAATATTCAAGAAAAAATGATCATTTTTATCTATAAAAGTCAATACCTCTTCTTTTTGCTTGTCTGAAAAATCCGTCCTCACAACAGCTGGTGCAATCTCTCTAAACAAAAGCGATGTGGCAGCTTTATTTCTATTGTGACCTTCATCCCCCATTTGAAGAAATTGGGCAAATATTGTCTTTAAATCTATGCTCCCCTTTATCTCAAGAGCTTGTTTAAGAACAGGTGCAAGATAATTCTGCATCCAATACAGTCTATCAAGTACTTCCTTTCCATAAGCTCCAAATCTCAATACTTTTCCCAATCCTTCATTGAATGTACAATAGGCATAGTTTCCAAATGTTTTATTCTGCACAATCCAAACCGGCATGGAGTAAGTAACTACACCTGCCATAGGCCCTACTGCCGAATGATGATGGCATGGTTCAAAATTTAATTCACCAGACAATACCATTTTTATGGCTTCATCTTTATTGCTGGCCAATTTTTCATAAATCAGCCCGCCAATTATGGCTCCTTTAAGTGGTTCACTCATTCTATCCCAGGTTATAGGTGGTCCTGCATGAAGTATGGTTTTCTTAGTCATTCCAGGTATAACCTCTCCAGCCATACCTACACCTACAAGAACTGGTTGGGCGGACAATAATCTATCCACGGCTTCACCATTGGCTTTTTCTATTTTATCAACCACTTTTTCATCCTCCAGCATGGAAAGCCACCTACTTGCCTTGCTTGGTGGTTTCCAATCGACCTGGATACATGGTACATGTTGACTTTTCAAATCATTATAGAAAGATTCCAGTCCCAAATTAATTGCCTTAATATCTTGTTTAAATAATTTATTAACTGCAGTCAAATCAATCACTTCCATTCATAATATTATTTAATTCAACTTCTTCATCAATTTTGCACAGAATCTGACAGCTTGAGCATTTGAAGGCATAACTATAACACCAGCCTTTTCTAATTTTTCCTTCTGTTCTTTAAAATTCTGCGGATCAGCTTCCGTACCACAGACATATCCAACTACACAAAGGTATTTGCCTCTGCTTCGTGCATTTTTCTTTGCCTCAATAATTTGTGGAAGCATTTCTCCCGCTGGATCAACATGGCATCCATAACCTATAACAAAATCCATCAATATAATTGCCACTTCCCCGTCATGGGCTTCTTCTGGCAATCTTTCCACTCTTCCCATAGGATCAATCATAGGATGAGGCCTTCCTACAGTAAAATCGTCATCTCCTAAATCAATACAGGTGTTTTTTTCACTTTTCGATATGTCCTTAAGCCTGTAATCCTGGGAGAGAGGTATATTTGAATACATCGCATACCCTTCTTTATCAAGAAGCTTCATGGCCTCATCTGCTAAAGTGCCTCCTGTATACAATGCCCTTATATATTTTTGCTCACTGTCAAATTTCAAGGATTCTCTTTCTACCAATGCATCTATTTCATTTTTCGTCTGTGTAAATCCTGTATAGTCAAGGACAGGATTTCCCTTAGACAGCGCCACAGCTTTATGAGCTGCATCCTCCAGGCTAACACAACTGTAAGCCCCATGAGATTCAATTTCTTCTCTGTCCCCGCCTATAAAATCAACTACCACAGATTTATTTGCACTGCCTATCATATTTAATATTTTTTCATAAACTTCCAAATCAGGCGGTTTTGAAATCAACACTATTACCTTTGTATCCGGATCATCTATCAATGCTTTAAATCCCTCTATCATCATAATCCCGCCTACAGCACTTTTTAAATCTCTTCCGCCCGTTCCAATGACCTGAGATACACCTCCTCCCAGTCTGTCAATAAGTACAGTGACCTCCTGAGTACCTGTTCCAGAGGCTCCTACAATTCCTATATCCCCTTTTCTAACCACATTTGCAAAACACAGTGGAACATGGTCTATTATTGCAGTACCACAATCAGGTCCCATTACGAGCAGCCCTTTATCTCTGGCAAATTTTTTCAATTCTATCTCGTCTTCCATTGAAACATTATCACTAAATAGCATTACATTTAGTCCATTTTTTAAAGCCCTTCTCGCTTCATCTGCGGCATATTCCCCTGGGAGAGAAATAATTGCCAAATTTGCATCTTTCATATGCTTGATAGCGCTTTTCAAAGTCTTAGGCTTATATTCATCTTCACTCCCTGGTTCTTCCTTCTTGAAATTCAAAAGTTCATCTACCTTATTTATGATGTTTTCATAAGCATTATCCTCTTCTTCGTCTACCAATGCGGCAATAAAAAAATCATTGGGAGTTAAATTCTTTACATCCGCATTACTTAATTTTAAATTGTCTGCCAGATCCTTATTGAGATCTGTTCCCATACCCACAATTATTTCATTTACATAGGGTAGTTTTTTTATTTCTTTGGTGATAACCATTAGGGCTACAGAATCATAATAAGTATTTTTTCTAATATCTACACAAAGTTTCATTCAAGCAAACCCTCCTATATTTTTTCTATACACTATATCTGTCAACATTTTGCTTCCTACATAAATTCCAAGAGCAGTATCTGTTCCTGAAGTTTCTCCGTAATCAATTGTATTTATAAGTGATGAAACAATCGCTTTCTTATCGTTGCAAGTTATAAGTGACGTCAAAAGCTTTCTGACCGCCTCATTTGTTTCTCCTACAGCAGAATGTTTCAACATTTCCCTGCTTACTCTTGTAGTCTTATTTAGCCCCTGGCTGATGATTTTTTTATTCAAATTACATATTCTTGAAAAATTTAAATTATAATAATTTCCAAAATATATAAGAGAAATCATAAGTCCGCTGATAAAATCATCCATTGCCGGAGTCAATCCGGGGCCGTATCCAATAACATTCTCTCCTCTTTGCATTAGCTGCTGCCCATCACCTTCTAATAAACTTTTAATAAATTCTATAAACTTGAATCTAATAAATTCAAAAGCCTTGTTATAAGAATATATACAAAAATGTTTAAGCTGCAGTTCAGGTAATTCATCACTTAATACAGTCATCAGCCATCCAATTCCATAAAATTTGCCATACACACTGAGTCCATCTTCCAGCACTTTTATATTTGCTAAAATTTCCTTTTCTGTGCATTTTGAAGATTTTATTAAAACCCCTGGGAACCATCTCCTTGCAGTATTCAACTCAATAAATATATTTTTCTCATTATTATAGATAACGTTTTCACCAAAGACAAATTTGAATCCTTTCTTCACTCCAAGTTCCATGAAATTAACTTTCCCTTGATTTTCCACCAGGATGCTCATAGGCGCCATATTTTTGCTGCCCCTAAGCAGTGTAACAAGTCCCTTTGGGGTTTCAATATTACATGCACTTTTAAATACAGAATGAACTTTACCTTCCACTATTTCTTCATTCATCAATGCATTCAGTAAATTTTCGCATATCAGAAGTGCCTTCATGTCATCAATCCTTTTTTACATTATACATGTATAATTCTAAATCTTTATCTTTCTAATAATATATTAACATGTTTAATTCTGTATAGCTTTATGTAATATATCTAAATA
>NZ_FXYI02000092.1:0-14463 GCF_900184915.1 Clostridium sp. HV4-5-A1G
GTCCTAAATGCAGCACACACCATGACAGGGATATAAACGCCAGCAAAAATCTGCTGAAATTAGCCATATAATTTTGGTAATACACTGAGGTTGGTTCGACCTTTAGAGCTTAGGTAAACTTGTTCCATTAGGAATATTGACTAAGAAGCCATCCACTTCTATAAGTGGTGGTAGTTCACAGAAAATTTATACAAATGTAATTGAAAAGTAATACTATGATGTCTTTTGAGTGATGTTTCTATAATAGTATATTCATAAAATATACAGAAATAAGCTGAAATATTTACTTAATTAAAGTATATTGGATGTTTTTTGGGAAAAATAGCATAATATATGCCAAATTTAAATTTGATAATATAAATGGGATTCATTATTATAATAATTGTATTAGCACTCATAATTAATGAGTGCTAACAAGAAAAGTTAAAAATTAAATTTAAATAAATCTAAAGTATTTTAAGGAGGGGTTTAGATGAAAATTAGACCACTTGGAGACAGAGTTGTAATTAAAAAAATTGAAGTGGAGGAAACCACTAAGAGTGGTATCGTTTTGCCAGGTACTGCTAAAGAAAAACCACAAGAAGCTGAGATTGTAGCAGTAGGACCTGGTGGAGTAGTTGATGGAAAAGAAATCACTATGGAGGTTAAAGTAGGAGATAGAGTACTGTTTTCCAAATATGCCGGGAATGAAGTAAAAATAGATGGTACGGAGTATACTATCTTGAGGCAGGATGACATATTGGCTATAATCGAATAAGAACATTATTAATTTAAAAAAAGTATTTATTATAATATGTAGTTGTAGGGAGGTTTTTTTATGGCAAAAAGTATTTTATTCAGTGAAGATGCAAGAACGAAAATGCAAGAAGGCGTAAATAAATTAGCGAATACAGTAAAAATTACCCTTGGACCTAAGGGAAGAAATGTAATACTTGACAAGAAATTTGGTACACCACTTATTACTAATGACGGTGTTACTATAGCAAAGGAGATAGAGTTAGAAGATCCCTATGAGAATATGGGAGCTCAGCTTGTAAAAGAAGTTGCTACGAAGACAAATGATGTGGCAGGAGACGGAACTACTACAGCAACTTTACTGGCTCAGGCTATAATAAGAGAAGGATTAAAAAATGTTACAGCAGGGGCAAATCCAATGCTTATAAGACAGGGTATAAAAATAGCTGTGGATAAGGCAGTAGAAGAAATAAAGAAAGTTTCAAGGACAGTAAAGGGAAAAGAAGATATAGCGAGAATTGCATCTATATCAGCTTCTGATGAAGAAATAGGTAAATTGATTGCTGACGCCATGGAGAAGGTCGGCAACGAGGGTGTTATAACTGTTGAAGAATCTAAGACTATGGGAACTGAGCTGGATGTAGTTGAAGGTATGCAATTTGACAGAGGCTATTTAAGTGCATATATGGTTACAGATACGGAAAAGATGGAAGCCGTATTAGATGATCCCTATATATTGATAACGGATAAAAAAATATCAAATATTCAAGAGATACTTCCACTGCTTGAAAAAATAGTTCAGCAGGGAAAGAAATTACTTATAATTGCTGAAGATGTAGAGGGTGAAGCCCTTGCAACCTTAGTTGTAAATAAGTTGAAGGGTACATTTACATGCGTAGCAGTAAAGGCACCTGGATTTGGAGATAGAAGAAAAGAAATGCTTCAGGATATAGCGGTACTTACTGGAGGACAGGTGATTTCTGAAGAACTTGGAAGAGACTTAAAGGAAGTTGATTTACAGGATTTAGGAAGAGCTGAATCCGTGAAGATAGACAAAGAAAATACCACTATTGTAAATGGAAGAGGAGATAAGCAAGCTATTAAAGACAGGGTATCTCAAATTAAAGTACAGATAGAAGAAACTACTTCCGATTTTGACAAGGAAAAATTACAGGAAAGACTTGCAAAACTTGCCGGCGGAGTAGCTGTAATAAAAGTTGGAGCAGCAACTGAAACTGAATTAAAAGAAAAGAAAATGAGAATAGAAGATGCACTGGCAGCTACTAAGGCAGGAGTTGAAGAAGGCATGGGACCTGGTGGTGGAACAGCTTATATCAATGCAATTCCAGAAGTTGAGAAGTTAACTTCAGATATACCAGACGTAAAGGTTGGTATAGATATAGTGAGAAAAGCACTGGAAGAACCAATTAGGCAGATAGCAGCTAATGCAGGTGTTGAGGGTTCTGTGATAATTGAAAAAGTTAAAAATAGTAAAGTTGGCATTGGCTATAATGTACTAAATGATAAATATGTAGATATGGTAGACAATGGAATAGTTGATCCAACTAAAGTTACAAGATCGGCACTTCAAAATGCAGCATCTGTAGCAGCTACATTCTTGACTACAGAAGCAGCAGTAGCAGATATTCCGGAAAAGAACACTCCAGCTCCTGGGCCAGGTGCACCTGGAATGGGCGGCGGAATGGACGGAATGTACTAATTTTCGAGCTTCAGCAGACTTTAAAACCCCGTATCATTGGATATGGGGTTTTATAATACTTTCTAAAATAGTATAAATTCACATTGACAAAAACAGAAAAATTGAATAAAATAGTGTAAATAGTTAATAAGACAGGTAGAAAAATGTCGAAATTTATAATAAGATTTGATTTTATCCATTTCATATATTTCCTCAATATGGCAGGAAGTATCTACCGGAAGCCGTAAATTTCCGACTATGAATGGAGTTATTATAGTATAGCCATATTACTTTCATTATGAATGAATTTAGTAGGGCTTTTTTATTAAACATTTTTTAAACAGTAATTATTAACATATTATAATTTTAGGAGTGATTTTAATTGGCAAGAATTTTAAAGGAAGCCTATACTTTCGATGATGTACTTTTAATACCAAATAAATCTGAAGTTTTACCTAGAGAGGTGTCCCTTGCAACTAATTTAACTAAAAAAATCAAATTAAACATACCTCTTATGAGTGCTAGCATGGATACTGTCACTGATTCCAAAATGGCAATTGCTATGGCAAGAGAAGGCGGTATTGGTATAATACATAAAAATATGTCTATAGAGCAGCAGGCTATAGAGGTAGACAAGGTAAAGAGACAGGAAAATGGTGTAATTACTGATCCCTTTTATCTTTCACCGGACAACAGCATAAATGATGCCCTTGCCCTCATGAGCAAATACAGAATATCAGGCATACCCATAACTACAAGGGGGAAACTGGTGGGTATAATTACAAACAGGGATATAGTTTTTGAAACAAATTATGATAAGAAAATTTCACAGGTCATGACCAGTGAGGGACTTGTAACAGCTCCAGAGGATACAACTATTGAAGAGGCCAAGAAAATACTTAAAACACATAAAATAGAAAAACTGCCTTTAGTGGATGAAAATAATAATTTAAGAGGACTCATAACTATAAAGGATATAGAAAAGGTAAAGAGATTTCCCAACAGTGCCAAAGATTCCAAAGGAAGACTTTTATGCGGCGCTGCAGTGGGCGTTACTGTGGATATGATGGATAGGGTAGATGCATTGGCTAAAATGGGAGTAGATGTTATAACTGTGGATACGGCCCATGGTCATTCCAAGGGAGTTCTGGATGCAGTTCAAACTATAAAGGGAAAATATCCGGAATTGCAAATTATTGCAGGAAATATTGCGACAGGTGATGCTGTAAGGGATCTTGCAAAAGCTGGAGTGGATTGTGTAAAAGTGGGCATTGGCCCTGGTTCTATATGTACTACAAGGGTTATATCCGGTGTAGGGGTACCACAGCTTACGGCAATAATGGATTGTGTAGAGGAAGCCAATAAATTTGATGTCCCGATTATTGCAGATGGAGGGATAAAGTATTCAGGAGATATAGTAAAGGCATTGGCAGCCGGTGCCAAGGTGGCTATGATGGGTTCCATGTTTGCAGGTTGTGATGAAGCTCCTGGTGAAACTGAAATATATAAAGGAAGGAGCTATAAAGTTTATAGGGGAATGGGATCACTAGCTGCTATGGCCTGTGGAAGCAAAGATAGATATTTTCAAGAGGGAAATAAAAAATTAGTTCCAGAAGGAGTAGAAGGCAGGGTGCCTTGCAAGGGACCTGTGGCAGATACTATATTTCAGCTCCTTGGAGGAATACGTTCGGGTATGGGATATTTAGGAGCTCCCACATTAAAAGATCTATATGAAAAAGCTACTTTTGTGATTCAATCTTCTGCTGGGCTTAGAGAAAGTCATCCCCATGATATATCTATGACTAGAGAGGCACCTAACTATAGCGTGAGACAGGAATAAATAAACTAGTTGATTTACTACAATATATATTTTTGGATGATATAATTATAAATGAGCTGTAACCGTGATAATTGATGTAATTATTTAAAAGTGGTTAGGAGGAAATCCATGGATAGGCAGATGGTTATTATAATAGATTTTGGAGGGCAGTATAATCAACTTATAGCGAGGAGGGTTAGGGAAAACAATGTATATTGTGAAATAGTTCCCTATACTTGCTCTCTGGATAAAATAATAGATAAAAACCCCAGTGGAATAATATTTACTGGTGGTCCTAAAAGTGTGTATGGGAAAAATGCTCCTAAAATAAGCAGGAGAATTTTCAGTTTAGGGATCCCTATTTTAGGTATATGCTATGGACATCAATTCATATGTGCCAATTTAGGTGGAGAAGTTAAAAGTGCTGTGGTTAGAGAATATGGAAAGGCGGATGTTGTACTGGACAATAACAGTATTTTATTCAGCGGTATAGATAAAGAGCAGAGCTGTTGGATGAGCCATACGGATGTGGTGTCCCGTGCACCAGAAGGTTTTGAAATTATAGCTTCTACTGACGAGTGCCCTGTGGCAGCTGTGGGGAATGATTCCAAAAAGATATATGGAGTTCAGTTTCATCCTGAGGTTCAGCACACTCCCTTTGGTAAAAAAATGCTCACGAATTTTTTGCTTAAAATCTGCAATTTAAAGGGAGATTGGTCCATGTCTTCTTTTGTGGAGGAGAAAGTAAAACTTATTAGAGAAAAAATTGGAGATAAGAAGGTAATATGTGCCATGTCAGGCGGAGTGGATTCTTCTGTAGCGGCAGTTCTTGTACATAAAGCTGTTGGTAAAAAACTCACCTGTATTTTTGTGGATCACGGACTTCTTCGAAAAAATGAAGGAGATCAGGTAGAACATGTGTTTAAAGAACAGTTTGACATGAACTTTGTAAGAGTTAATGCGAAAGACAGGTTTTTGGGAAAATTGAAAGGAGTGTCTGATCCTGAAAAGAAGAGAAAGATAATAGGGGAGGAGTTTATAAGGGTATTTGAAGAAGAAGCTAAAAAATTGGGTGAAATAGGTTTTTTAGTCCAGGGAACTATATATCCTGATGTTGTGGAAAGCGGCCTTGGAGCTTCTGATACTATAAAAAGCCATCATAATGTAGGAGGACTTCCGAAAAATATGGATTTTAAACTTATAGAACCTCTAAGGGAATTATTTAAGGATGAGGTCAGGACTGTGGGAGAACAATTGGGTATACCTCACAAATTGGTATGGAGGCAGCCATTCCCGGGACCTGGACTTGCAATAAGGGTTTTAGGGGACATTAATGAGGAGAAACTTGAAATAACTAGAGAAGCAGATGCAATATTTAGAGAGGAAATAGCCAATGCAGGATTGGATGAATCCATATGGCAGTATTTTGCCTGTCTTCCCAATATACGTTCTGTAGGGGTAATGGGCGATGAGAGGACCTACTGCTATACTGTTGCTCTTAGGGCTGTTATCTCCACAGACGCCATGACCTCGGACTGGGCTAAGATACCCTATCCTGTGCTGGATAAGGTGTCCAGAAGGATAGTAAATGAAGTTAAAGGTGTAAATAGAATTGTCTACGATATAACCAGCAAACCACCTGCTACAATTGAATGGGAATGACAGCATAGAAGCCGGAAACCAGCATGAATGCTGGGTTTCTGGCTTTGTTTTTTGTAAAAGCGTACCGGAAACGTTCCGCTTTTAATTTTTATAGCTTTTTATCACTTTTTTTGAGCTGCTTTTTCAAGTCCTGAAATAACAGCAGCAGGTGTTTCAGTTTTAGCAATCTTGTTCAGGTTAGAAGCAATTGCCTCCATCTATATTTTTGTTGAATTTATACTTAAGTTTAATTATTTATATACTTACTTTTAATATATTGAATAAAATCCTCAATCTCTTTTTGTGCTTCTTCAGGGAGTTCGTTATAATCTGGTAGTGTTTTATTATTATTTATTTTATTTATAAAATAAGTTGATATAGTGCCGGTAAGTAAACTTATAAGGCCTATTCCCATTATCATAAAAATTCCTGCTGTTATTCTACCAGGAATGGTCTTAGGAGATATATCTCCATATCCAACGGTTGTAGTAGTTACAAAGCTCCACCAAAAAGCATCTCCAATGGATTTTACGGTTACTCCTTTTTCAAAAAAGTATATAGAAAATGATCCTGCCGTTATAGTTATTAAATTTGCATATATTAAATATATAAAACCATTTGTATATAGAAAATTTCTAGTATTTTTCTTAAGTTTTTCCAGAAAGGCTAAAAGCCTAATTAATTTAAATAATCTAGTTAGTTTAATTAATTTTAAAGCCCTAAAAAGTCTTGTAACCCTAAAGAAAGAACTGAATGGAATTATAGCAATCAGATCAAATATGTTTTCTTTAAAAAATCTTTTTTTATTTTGTGAAATAATTAATCGTGTGAAATAATCTACTGTAAAAATAATTAAAATAGCGTTATCAATGTAATTATACGGAGGAATGTCTATGTTAATTTTATTGGCCAAATCTAAAAAAGCTAAAATCACTGCAATTAGAGAAAATAGTATAATAAAAAAATTATACATTTTATGTAGCTTCTCGAAATTGGAGAATTTCATTAAATATTACCATTTTTCTGCATTTATTCATTAGTTTGTTCTATATATTTATTTAGTACTTCAGTTAATTTATCTGAATATAAATATAAGTCATCTAAGGATTTTAATTCATATTTTGTGTGTGTCTTATCTTTATTGGGTAATATTAATATTTTTTTAGTTCTAAGTGCTAACCTACAAATCCATCTTCTTGTATTATTATCTACTAAGATGCTGAAATAGGATTCAGTATCTTTATATGTAATATGTGATAAATCAATAGTAGTTCTAAAAATTGATTTTATTATTGCATATGCTTCAAGTTCTTCCGCTGTGGTAGAAATTTTATGATTGTTGGCGACTTCTTCCTCACTAGTGTCTTCACTTTCGGGTTTATTAGTTTCCTCTGAATTAGTCCCTTTTAATGTTTCTTTGAATTTGTTGCTCATAGTTTCATTGATAAATTGATTCAGAGATTTCTTGACTATTGGAGTGAATTTTTCTATGACAGAGGATGTTCTTCTTCCTTCATAAATTTCCCCTAGTATATAATTAGCAAAACTTTCAGATGGTTTTTCCGTTTGTTTTTTAAAAAAATCTTTTACGAGGCTTGTATATTTTAAATCTGATGCAGAATTAACTATGGCATCTACATTTAATTCGTCTTTTGAGAATTTTTCCAGGTATTTAATGGAGCTATCTTTTAAATCAAATAAATTAATTTCAAAAAATGGTTTTTCATCCATTTTGTTGGGCTCATCTGGATCTGTATAAAATTTATACTTTATTCCATTAGTTAGAATCCCAAATTTGGCTGATGATATAGTATAATATCTAAATAATTGAGAACCATGTTTTTCAAGATTATCATTACATTCTTTTGCTTCTATAAGAATAGTAGGAGCTCCGTTTATAAGAATTGCATAGTCAACTTTTTCGCCTTTCTTAACTCCATAATCAGCATCAAATTCAGGGCAAAATTCAAGTGGATTAAATACATCATATCCTAGCATTTGGAAAAAAGGCAATATTAACGACTGTTTAGTTGCTTCTTCTGTTTTTATTTGTTCCACAAGTGTTTCAGCCCTATCTGCTAATGCCTGTATTTTTTCTTTAATTTCCATTTAACCTCATCCTTTCTCATATGTTACATATAATTACAAAATTTTCTCCATCGGGTAAAAATAAAAACTCAAAATTATAAAATTGAGTAAGTCACTTAATGCTATATAATTTATTAGCTACATTATCGGCAGAAAGCTCCATATATGTATACTGCATGTCCAACTCTATAATGTATCCCATAGTAGGCATATCTTCAGTTATATGCTTTACTTCATGTAAAAAGACATTACATTGAGTTTCGTAATTTATATTGCCATTTAGTATGAGATGATAATTCTGCCGTCTGCTTAAATAAACAAAACCTAATGTATCTGCAGGAATGTTGAAAGCTATATCTCTAGTTTGCTTAAATAGTAATTTAAATCTTCTCTATCTTTTAATGAATCCCAAAACTGAGCTAATTCAGGGTTGCCATTTAGAGATTCAGCTATTTTATCGGCAGAATCGGTTGCGTTCTTAATATTAGTATTACCCAATAAATAATCTACAGAAACATAGAAGAAATTTTTTTATAGTGAGCATTTATTAATGAACAGTATTTATTATCTTTCTGATTTAGAATTTTCTATATCAAAAAATATAAGAGATTCTATCCTTATAAAGACAGAGGAAAATGCCTATAAATTAGCAAGTGAAGTAGAAACTAAATATAAAGGTTCACTGGGAAAAGTTTCAAAAATTAATTTAGAATGTCTTATTTAATAAGGAATTTTAACTGCGTTATCAAGCTTTCTATGAATGAAAGAAAGTGTTGTAAGTAAATCAACAGCATCTTGTTCAGATATTGGCCAATATATTTTAGCTTCATGAGCAAGTGTATTACGAAACATACTAAATATTCCTACAAGTAGATTTTTAAAGCCGTTTTGTTCATCTTTTTCTGATGGAGTTCTTAAAGAGTTTATGGCAATTAAAGGTTTATTCTTATCAAAAACTGTATAAACTAATTTATTTCCATCAAGAGGTAATCCAGAAATATTGCGAAGTTTATCAGATATACTTTTAGTTGCTTCAAAAACAGCATGAAAGTAATTTTCTTGCAAAAGTTCAGGCTTGCAGAATTTTAATACATCAGTATGTATATGTCTATCATAGAGGACTTTCCTCAATTTGGACGCTCTCTCTTGAGCTTCACTTAAAGTAGTAACTTTTTTAACTAAAGTAAATTTTCCTTGTTCGTTAATTTTTAAGCCTGAGAATATAAGAATGTCATTTAAGTCAGTTAATAATTCATAAAAACGGTCTTTATCATTTACGAACCTTACAGGTTTAACAACAAGTTCAATGAAATGAAGAATATTATTAGCACATTTATCTTGATTTTGCTTCATTTGAAAACAAAAATTGAGTCTTCGCCATTTGGTATTAGGTGAATTCTCATTTATACCGATTTTAGATAGAAATTCAGTTATTTGAGAACCAGTTAGATATTCACCTAATGTTTTACTAATTTGTTCAATAGTATTTTCATCCAATATTATAGTAGAAATTTTAAACACCACCTTTAAGGTGATAATTCTACAAAATAATGCAAGAACCTTTAGAAGATAATGGGAGCTTATATCTATATTTTACTAGCAAAAGGAGACGAGCAGAGTACAATTTCGTATTAGTTTTACTATTAGAATGTTTAATTTCAATATAGAAAGAGGTGGGAACATATGAGCAGATCCATAAGAGACGCGGATATAATTTACAAAAAAGCAAGGATAAAAGCATCCGAAAGTAATGACAAACTCAGAAGTCGAGAAGGAGCTAGTGAACTGCTGGATGTCAGTGTTGGATCGTTACTTAAT
The DNA here is from genome assembly GCF_900184915.1 of Clostridium sp. HV4-5-A1G. Lineage (NCBI taxonomy): Bacteria > Bacillati > Bacillota > Clostridia > Eubacteriales > Clostridiaceae > Clostridium > Clostridium sp. HV4-5-A1G. The sequence continues at coordinate 9,801 of NZ_FXYI02000092.1, forward strand.
TATGAAACAGGTGTATGCAAGCAGATACCGGCAGATGTAACCAAGATTTTAAGAAAATGGTATCAATCAAGAAAAGATATGATTAATATACCATTTTCTTAAAAATTATTTATTCAATAGTATTATTTCGGATTATCTACAGTAATTGCTGCTAGCCTTGCAGCGAAAACACCAATATGGCCTGTAATAATAGTCCCAGCAGCTGTTACTGTTATAGTATAAGTGCAGCATCCGTTTAAACATTGGTTACAGTCGCATACAAAAAATGTGAATGTAGTAGAAGCAGGGACTGCGACTGCTTGTGCTAATGCAAAAGAAAACTGTCCGCCAATAGGTATGGGTTGTTGATCACCACAGAATTTAAATACTTGAAAATTTAAAGTCCCTACAACAGGTGCTGTGGGTGAAGTAGGTGTTGCAATTATATTACTTGTGAATTCGAGTTTCGTACATGGATTACGAAATTTAGAAGTATCTATGGTGATAGTAGTGATGGTAGCAGTAGTTCCACCTGGGGTAGTATCAGGTATTATTACCTGACCAGCTTCTCCACATTTTAAAATAACTGGGTGTAGTTTATTGGTTTCACAATTATGTCTATAATCATTTGATATTGAATTCATATATTGATCCCCCTGTTTATAGAGAATTTTAATAATACAATTTGATAGCACTGTGAATTTTTTAAGTATAAGTTAATTGTTAGAATATCCTATAATATATGATATTGAATAATTGAATAGATGTGATATTGTAGCTTATGAATGTTTTTCACGAAGAAAAAAACCAGGGATAAAAGTCCCTGGAATGAGGTTTAATGTAGTATAAGTTTAAACACTGGAGATTCATCATCTCCAGTGTAAAGTAAGTATCAATGCACCAAGAAAAAACATTTTAATTCATACAAACTTCTTTCAAACTTCACATAAACTTTAATATTCTAACATCTTGAGTGCATTGATATCCTTATGAAAATAGGATGTGCAGAAATCAAATTATTATTCTGGTAATTTTAGGAGTTGACAATCTTACAAAGAAATCATGAATATGAGACAAGAAAAAAGTTAGCTTAAAGAAATAATTTTAGGAGTGGTATACATGGAGAAGCTGACAGCTAGAGAGAAAGCTGAAATGACATATAATATGCTGCAGAAACGAAGAGTAAAGAAAGCCAAGGAAAAGGAAAACATGGTGTATGAGGTTGTAGGGGAATTGGTTAAAAAGTGTAATAAGCGTGGCCGTATAAGATGCAGGTGGTGAAATGATTAAAGTAATTGCAATACCTTATATGGTGATAGCTGTAAATAAAAAGCTATCACTTTTTATTTAAAATATATTGACATCATATATGACATCATATTATAATGATATTAGCAGGAGGTACATAAGAAATGTCAAAGTTTGATAAGCTGATAGAAGAAATAAAAAATCTTTCAACTGATATGAGATTTTCAGAGTTAAAGAAAGTGTTAGAAAGTTATGGCTATTCAGGGAAGCCTCCAAAGGGTGGAAGTAGCCACTGGACATTCAGAAAAGATGGAAGAAATCCAATTACCATACCATATAAAAGGCCAATTAAAGTTACATATGTGAAATTAGTAAGGGATATAGTAGAATCCCAAGAAAGAGAGAAATAAAGTATTGAATATCTAATTTTATAAAAATTAGTATAAACAAATAGGCAATACTATATTCTGGAAGGAGGAGTACGTTTTGAAGAATATAGAATATTATATGAATCTTAACTATAAAATTGAAGTTATAAAAGACGAAGAAGGTGGATATGTATTAAAATATCCAGAATTAAAAGGATGCATTACTTGTGCAGATACAATTGACGAAGGGATAAATCTTTTAAATGATGCAAAAAGAAGTTGGCTTGAATCAGCACTTGAAGATGGAATGTTGATACCGGAACCACTGGAGGAAGAAAATTTTTCAGGACAGTTTAAACTAAGGATGCCTAAATCACTTCATAAGGAATTAATGGAGAAATCTAAAGAAGAAGGTATAAGTATGAACCAATATTGTGTATATCTTTTAAGTAAAGGTGCAGGAATTCAAAGTAAAAGTTAATTAACAAAAAATCGTGAGACAAAAATGAGACAGATTTGATACAAAAGTGGAATAAATTTGGGAAAAATCTTCGTAAGGATGATATATAATATAAATGAATTAAGGAATTCAATTTGGTGAAAATAAAACATGTCCCCTTTTATGGTTTGGTTGAACTATATTCTTTTTAGGAGAGTGATGTTTTGAAACCCGTTATAGATAAACAGCAGGTAAGGAAATTATATATCCAAGGATTCACAGATTCCGAGGTTGCCAGGAAATTAAATTGTAAAAAAGATACTATTAAAAAGTGCATTCAAAGGAATTTTGGAAGTTTGAAAATAAAACATCAAGTTGCACTGATCCGCAGGCGTGAAGTGTTGAAAGCGGTAAACTATCAGGCGAACAGATATATGGGAGATAGCACCTTTGTAAAAAAGAACAGATCCATATACAAGACAAAGCCTAATGGAGATATAATATTAAATAAAGAAGTCGCTCCGGTTGTTACATGGGACACGCCGAAAAGATTGGCAAATGAATATAAAGATAGATTTTAATACCCTCAATAAACCTGTGGCTCCAGGGTTAAATGGGGCCTCCAATATGGTTTATATGCCATAAATATAATTCCTATATCTTGTAAAAGACACCTGGCTTTTAGTTGGGTGTCTTTAAAAATTCATAATATTTATAAATAGTTAATTAATACGACACTAAGTTGTCACAAATACCATATATACTTATAAGTGTCCTAAGAAAATAGATGCTAGCGAAAAGGATTTTCATAAAGTTTAATTCCCAAAATAAATAGTTTTTAAATATTGTCCCCTTTAAGAATAATAATTAGTGTCTGCGGTTGCAGGGCACTATAAACTTAAATGCAACCATCAGCAAATTCTTTATAAAATTGAACTCCCTTAAGATTATGAAATAGGCACTGTAAGATTAGTGCTTATTTTTGTTTTAAAGAATTTATTATTAAGTATGTACAAGTTATAATAGTTGCTCCTAATGAATAAATACCAATTAATATTTCAGAGTTATCATTGTTATTGGACAACAATCCTACAAGAATAAATGAACCATACATAAAAACTATAAAACTTATAATCCATAAGAATATGTACTTTAGAATTTTCATGAATGACAATCTCCTTTTTATTTAATCATAACATACACAAAGGTGAGAGATATGGAAAAAGAAAAGCCCAAGAAGAAAAAATTAAATAAGAATGAGTCTGGGAGAGGCAAAGACCTCTCCTTTTGTGATATAGAAAAATTGATGCGGCATGACTGCTACCGGAGGGTCAAGGGTGCTATTAGGAGGGTGAGGTGAAGAAAATGGGAACAGAAAGTATAGATGTGTTATCAGATAAATATACTGAAATAGTTATTGAAACTGATGAAGAAAATCCTACAACCATAACTGAAATAACAAATCAAGACGCTAATGTAGCTAATGGCTATAGGATAAGGCTAACTCCTAACTATGATAGAGATTAGCCTTTTGGTGGAAACGGATTAGCGGTTCAGATAGATATGAAACAGCACAGGCGGTTTTAAATTTTATAAAAAATGGAGGCAAATAAAAAAATAATTCTAAGAAATTTTCAGATTTTCCTGCCTATATTTCAAAAAGTGCATATATATTATATACACAGAGAAATAAAGTGGAGGGAATAAAGTATGTATACTGATGAGGAAATAAAAGCAATCAAGAGAGATAGAGATCGAGCTAAACAGTTGAATATCTATTTACTGGCAAAATTATTGCAGATATATAAATCAGGTGCAACTCAGGATATTAAACGAATTATATCCATGGCTATTAAAAAAACTGGACTAGTTTATCCAGAATTATTTTCTATAATAAGCGAAAAACCAAATAAAAATTAATTGGGAGGAATGTAAAAATGTCAAGTACAACTATATTATTTATTGTTATAGTAGGACTAGCTGTTGGAGTGGGAGCTACAGTATTGGTACTCCTGCCTTATTTGAAAAAGAAAGGGATTGACACCGGAGAGATATTACAAAAGGTTGAAATCGGCCTGCAGGAGATCAAGAAATATACTGATGCTGCAAAAGCCATAGTACCGGGCAACAAGTTTCTCAATATTTTAAGTATCATAGAAAAGTATGCAGAAATAGGTGTAGGACAAGCAGAACAGCTCAATATATCTTCACAGCTTCCAGCAGACCAGAGGAAAAAGAGTGCTGAGGATTATGTATATAGTGTACTTCAGAAGTTGGGTATAGAAGTTGATGACAATGTAAAGACCATAGTTTCCGGGGTAATTGAAAACAAAGTATATGAGCTCAAAAGTCCAGAAGAGAAAAAGTCAGCTCAACAGACGGCAACTCAAACTCAAATATCGCAGCTTCAAACTCAAAATTCACAGCTCCAAAGTGAAAGAACAAAATTACAACAAGAGAATGAAGAATTGAAAAAGAAGGTTGCTGATATGCAGAGTATTATGGCTCCTGTGCAAGAAGCAACTAATACGGCTCCAGCACAGCCAGCACAATAAATTTAGCCCTAGAGCGGAAGACTGCTTTAGGGCGTACTTTTTATTTGTTATGATTACTGTTATTAATATATTTT
>NZ_FXYI02000093.1:0-14264 GCF_900184915.1 Clostridium sp. HV4-5-A1G
ACGGAGATCTACACTTCTAGCTTCGTCGGCAGCGTCAGATGTGTATAAGATACATTTATAATATATAATTATAAGATTGTTTGGGGGGAAGGAACATGAATGGTGACTTGACATATTTGAATATTGAGGGATATAAAAATGTGTATAGAAATTTATCACCGGCTCAGTTGGTAGAGTTTTCAATTAAAAGAGGTGAAGGGCTTTTATCCGACAAGGGGGCATTGGTAATTAACACGGGAAAATATACAGGCAGATCTCCTAAGGATAGATTCATAGTTAAACAGAAAAGTATAGAAGACAAAATAAACTGGGGAAACTCAAATTTGCCTGTAGAGGAGAAAGTATTTGATAAATTATATGAAAAGGTTCTAGATTATTTAAAGGGAAAAGATATATTTGTATTTGATGGATTTGTGGGGGCATTAGAGGAATATTCTATGCCTATAAAAGTTATATGTGAAAATGCATCACAGGCGTTATTCAGCACCAACATGTTTAGAAGGCCGAGCCCTGATAAGCTAAAAAACTTTCAGCCGGAATTCAATGTTATAGCTGCACCTGGATTTAAAGGTGAGGGTATAAAGGATGGAATTAATTCAGAAGCATTCATACTTATCAATTTTGATAGAAAAATTATATTGATAGGTGGAACTCATTATTGCGGTGAAATAAAAAAATCTGTATTTTCGGTAATGAATTTTCTATTACCCCAAAAAGGAGTCATGCCTATGCATTGTTCGGCAAATGTAGGTGGAGATGGGAAAACTTCTTTATTCTTCGGACTTTCGGGAACTGGAAAGACCACATTATCTGCAGATGGTCAGAGAAAATTAATTGGTGACGATGAACATGGATGGTGCGATAAGGGTGTATTTAATTTTGAAGGTGGATGTTATGCCAAAACTATAAGGCTTGATAGACAAAAAGAACATGAGATATATGAGGCCATAAAATTTGGTACTGTTCTTGAAAATGTAGTGACAGATGAATATAGAGTTCCTGATTATAATGACAATAGATATACGGAAAATACACGAGCAGCATATCCTGTTGAATATATAGACAATATAGAGGAAAGCGGAGTGGGGGGAAATCCGCAGACTGTAATATTCTTAACTGCAGATGCTTATGGAGTAATGCCTCCTATATCCAAATTATCTAAGGAAGCAGCTATGTATCATTTTATGTCAGGTTATACCAGCAAAGTATCGGGAACGGAAAGAGGTATAACTGATCCTGAAACAACATTTTCAGCATGCTTTGGAGAACCCTTTATGTTGATGAATCCCATAGTTTATGCTAAATTGCTAGGTGAAAAAATAGATAAATATGATGCAGAAGTGTATTTGGTGAACACAGGCTGGATAGGTGGCGGATATGGAGTTGGAAACAGAATAGATCTGCCATATACGAGGGCGATGGTAAGAGCAGCTCTGGAGGGTAAGCTTAGAAATGTGAATTTTATAGAACATCCTGTGTTTAAGGTGATGATGCCTACACAATGTCCTGGGGTTCCAGATAAAATATTGAATCCAAGGAATATGTGGGAAGATAAAAAAGCCTATGATTCCAAAGCACAGGAATTATCTGTAAAGTTCTATAATAATTTTAAAAGATTTGATGGAATTTCACAAAATATAATCAATGCTGGACCAAAAATCAGATCTTTAAGTCATATATAATATTTTACAAGTCTGTTCGTATTATAATAGTATTTTAACCACCAGGAGTAAATTGTAATTTACTGTTGGCGGTTAATTTTTTTATATGCAATCGTTATGTTAAATGTAAGAGTAGACATGGATGTCTAATAAAATTATAATAGAGGATATGTAGATTTATAGATGGCAATTGTTAATACTTGACAAATATCTGTTAATACTTGATAATTATCAGGAAATCTCTAAATTTATATAGTTGAAATAAAATACGGTGTATAAATTAATTTGCCAAGAAAGGAAGTAATGATGTATGGAAATAATCTTTATTATCAAAGCTGTTATTATTGGAATAGTAGAGGGAATAACTGAATTTCTTCCCATATCGTCTACAGGACATATGATAATAGTAGGAAATTTAATAAATTTTAAAGCACCTACTTATAATAAAGTTTACATAGATACCTTTGAGATTGTAATCCAACTTGGAGCGATATTGGCTATAGTAGTACTTTATTGGAATAAGATATTTAATTCCCTTAAGAACCTTGCACCTGGTAAATGGGGGTTTAGACTCTGGTTCAGTATATTGGTTGCCTTTATACCTTCTGCAGCTGCTGGATTCTTTCTTAATGATATTATTCAGGAAAGATTGTTTAATCCGATTACTGTTTCCTGTGCCCTTGTATTTGGGGGTGTACTCATGATATATATGGAGAATAAATATAGAAGGGGAAATAGTATTAAAAGAATTGAGGATGTAAATATTGTACAGGCATTTAAAATTGGATGTTTTCAGTGCTTGTCATTGTGGCCTGGAATGTCAAGATCTGCATCTACAATAATTGGAGGCTGGGTAAGCGGGCTCACCAATGTAGCTGCAGCGGAATTCTCTTTTTTTCTGGCTATACCAACTATGATAGCGGCATCTGGATGGTCTCTTATAAAAATTAAAATATCCATGAGCCCCATTCAGATAATTGGACTTGTCATAGGATTTGTAATTTCATTTTTAGTGGCACTGGTAGTTGTGGATAAGTTCATAGGATTTTTGAAGAGAAAACCTATGAGAGTATTTGCCGTATACAGAATATTTATAGGAATAATAGTACTTGTTCTAGCTTTTGCAAAAGTTATAAGTATTTAAAATTAAGCATATATATTTGAAGTAAAGTTAGATATAAATTGTCTCATTAATAAATATGTATGAATCATATGCTGCACGAATAACCTGTAAGAGAGTTGATTTATGTTATTTTTAATTCTAAATAATATTTATTTTTTATAACATATTTCAGTAATTTAGTGTAGAATATTTAATAAGGCGAAACTTGATAAATTTTTAGGAGGGGTACTGAGATGAATTATAATGTGGCTGTAGTTGGATGTACTGGAATGGTAGGAAGAAAATTTCTTCAAGTATTGGAAGAAAGAAATTTTCCAATAAAAAATTTGTATTTGTATGCTTCTGCTAAGTCCAGTGGAAAAGTGCTAAAATTTAAAGATAGGGATTTTGTTGTAGAAGAGTTAGATGAAAAAAATGTAAAAAACAAAAAAATAGATATTGCATTGTTTTCAGCAGGAGCAAGTGTAAGTCTTAAATTTGCACCTGTATTTTCAAAATATGGAGCAGTAGTTGTGGATAACAGCAGTGCCTGGAGAATGGATAAACGGATACCTTTAGTGGTTCCTGAAGTAAATCCGGAAGATATAAAATGGAATAGTGGAATAATTGCCAATCCCAATTGTTCTACAATACAGGCAGTGGTGGCAATTAAGCCTTTATATGATAGATATGGCATAAAGAGAATAGTATATTCTACATATCAAGCTGTATCTGGTGCTGGAATGGGTGGCTATAATGATCTTATGGAAGGCTATAAGGGAAATCCGCCTAAGAAATTTCCCTATCCAATAGCGGGAAATATACTTCCACATATAGATGTTTTTTTGGACAATGGCTATACTAAAGAGGAAATGAAGATGATAAATGAAACTAGAAAAATACTTCATGATGATACTTTAAAGATTACAGCTACCACAGCTAGAGTGCCAGTAGTGTATGGACACAGTGAGAGCATAAATGTAGAACTTGAGAAAGATTTCAACATAGAAGATATATTCCAATTATACGGAGATTGTAAAGGAATAATATTAAAAGATGATGTTGAGAATTTAGTGTATCCTATGCCTTTGGACTGCGCCGGAAAGGATGAGGTGTTTGTAGGAAGAATAAGGAGAGATTTTAGTGTGGACAGAGGACTCAATCTATGGGTTGTAGCGGATAATATAAGAAAAGGTGCTGCTACAAATGCTGTCCAAATAGCAGAATGTATAATTAAAGATGAAAAATAATATATTTTATTAAATATTTTAATGATGAGGTGTTATTATGAGTTTATTTAAAGGCTCGGGAGTTGCTATAATTACTCCTTTTAATGATAGTGGAGTGGATTTTAAGAAATTGAAGGAATTGCTCAAGTGGCAGATTGAGTCAGGTACTGATGCCATAATAATTTGTGGAACTACTGGAGAAGCTTCTACTATGACAGAAAAGGAAAGAAAAGATACTATAAAGTTTACTGTAGATACAGTTAAAGGAAGAATCCCAGTTATTGCAGGAACAGGAAGTAACTGTACTGAAACTGCTGTAAATATGAGCAAATGGGCAGAAAGTATAGGCGTAGATGGAGTTTTGGTAATTACGCCTTACTATAATAAAACTACACAAAAGGGACTGGTGGAACATTTTAAAGCAGTTGCTTCAAGTATAAAAACACCCATAGTTATATACAATGTACCAGGGAGAACTGGATTGAATTTAAGACCTAAAACACTGGAAAAATTATGCCAGATAGAAAATATTCAGGCTATTAAGGAGGCCAGTGGAAATATAAGTCAGATTGCTCAGGTAAAAGCACTGTGTGGAGATAAGATAGATCTGTATTCAGGAAACGATGATCAGACAATACCTATACTTTCCCTGGGAGGAATAGGCGTTATATCTGTACTTGCCAACATTATTCCTAAAGACATGCATGATATGTGTAAGTTGTTTTTAGAGGGGAAAGTGGAAGAGGCAGCAGCTATGCAGTTAAAGGCATTGTCATTGATGAATACTATGTTTATAGAGACAAATCCTATACCTATAAAGACAGCTATGAATATTTTGGGAATGAATGTAGGTCATTTGAGACTTCCACTCTGCAGTATGTCAGAAGAGAACCTGAAGATCGTGAAATCAGAACTTAAAAATTATGGACTTTTGAAATAAAAATAGAATGAATTATTGAGAATATTATGTAAATGGAAAATTTCATTTCGTAAATTTAACGTGAAAGACAAGCTACTTTCACGTTAAATTGTATGTAATGGGTTTTAATTTTTTAAAATAAATAATTTTAAGGAGAGATATAAATGGTGAGGGTTATATTGAATGGATGTAATGGTAAAATGGGGAAGGTAATAACAGGTCTGGCAGAAAAGAATTCAGAAGTGTCCATAGTAGCAGGAGTGGATAAGAATTCTGCAGAGAATAAATTTCCTGTTTTTCACAATATAGGAGAATGTGATGTGGATGCGGATGTTATACTAGATTTCTCAAGACCTGAAGCATTGGATTCGCTTATTGAATATGGAAATAAAAAAAACATTGGAGTAATATTCTGCACCACTGGATATAGTGAACAGCAAATAAATAAGATAAAAGAAGCTTCAAATAGTATTCCCATCTTTAGATCCGCAAATATGTCCATAGGTATAAATGTGATAAATAAAGTATTAAAAGATATAAGTGTCCTTCTATATAAAAATTTTGATATAGAGATAATAGAAAAGCATCACAACCAGAAAGTTGATGCCCCAAGTGGGACGGCATTATTACTGGGAAATACCATAAAGAATTCCATATCAGAGGATATAAATTTTGTAAATGGAAGAGAGGGAATCAGAAAAAGAGCTCATAATGAAATAGGTATCCATGCAGTGAGAGGCGGAAGCATAGTAGGAGAGCATGAGGTTATATTTGCCGGACAGGGTGAAACCATAGAGATAAAACATACAGCTATTTCAAGAGAAGTATTTGCAGTAGGGGCCTTAAAAGCCTGTGAGTTTATGTATGGTCGAAAGAGCGGATTCTATTCCATGGATGATGTAATTTCATAAAGATCAAGTAGTTCTTTTTACTTGAAAAGGTGCTGAATAATATTCATTGTATAAAAGGTTTGGATGGAGAAGGAGTATTCCTCATAAACAAACTCCATCTGAACCTAAAAAATGCTTGACGGTTCTAAAAATGACTTGCTATCCAGTCTTCTATTTTTCCCATGGAAGTTTTAAGTTTATCCATGCTGTAGGCATAGGATATTCTAATATGCCCTTCGCCTTTTGTTCCAAAAGCGGAGCCGGGTACAACGGCTACTTTGGCTTCCTTTAAGAGCTTTTCACAGAATTCTTCACTTTTCATGTTGAAATTTTTTATTGAGGGAAAAACGTAAAAAGCGCCTCTAGGTAGATTCAGTTCAAATCCCAGAGATTTTAATTTATTATATATGTAATCTCTTCTTTCAATAAATTTTGAGCACATGTAATCTACATCCTTCATACAGCTTTTTAATCCTGCATAGGCTCCCCACTGGGATATGGATGGAGCACAGGACACGTTGTACTGATGAACTTTCATTATTTCATCCATAAATGATTTATGGGCACATACATAACCTATCCTGAGGCCTGTCATTGAAAACATTTTGGAAAAACCGCTGACTAATATAATGTGATCTTTTATATCATTGTATTGAGCCGGGGAAAAATAATCCTTTTCAAAATTTAATGAAGCGTAGATCTCATCACTTATTACAATCAATTTATTTTTCTTAATCAAATTATAAAGTTTCCTATTGTCATCTCCAGACAAAACGGCACCAGTGGGATTGGAAGGGTATGATAAAACCATTACCTTGGGCTTTTCATTTTCAAGTGTTCTTTTCAAATTGTCAAAGTCTATAGAGAAATCATCTTTTAAATTATAGGTGACTATATTTCCACCTAAAATTTTTACACAGCTTTCGTAAGCTGGGTAAGCGGGATTTGGTATGAGTATTTTATCGCCGCTGTTTATCAATGCTGCAAACACATCCATCAGTGCTTCACTTCCACCTATGGTTATGCAGATCTCATCTTTACTATAATTTATATGAAATCCCTTAAGATATTTTGATATTTCCTCTCTTAGTTCTATGATACCCGCATTTGAAGTATATGTAGTTTTGTTGTCTTCAATAGCTTTTATCATAGCTGTTTTGATTTTACCGGGTACATTGAAATCAGGCTGTCCTAAAGTTAGTGATATTGCATCCGGATATTGGATAACTTTGTTGTAAAATTTTCTGATACCTGAAATTTCCACGGATTGTACATTTCTTGATATGCTGTTCAAGTTTACACTTCCTATCTATTTTGAATTATCGTATCATTATTGCTAATACTCCCTGAAAAAAACTTTATTTTTTCTTTATCTTTAATATATTTTTATTATACTTTTATATTTTACAATTTTAAATGAACATAGTAAATAGATTATGAGGAGAATGATACCATTGATACAAAAAGTATTGGAGTTAAAAGGAGTTTTTAAAAAAAGAGGAAAGGTACAAGTCTTAAAAGACATTGCTTTTTCCATAAATGCAGGTGAGATCTGCGGTCTTGTAGGGAAAAATGGTGCTGGAAAGACTACATTGATCAAAATTATAACCAGTATGTTGTCCACGGATAAAGGTGAAATTCTAATAGAAGGAAAAGATCTTAAAACTGAAAGAGAAAAAGCACTGAAAAATATAGGGGCTATAGTGGAGAAACCGGAGTTTTACGGTTATATGACTGGAAGACAGAACTTGAATTATATAGCCGGCATGATGGAAAGCGTTACAAAAGATAAGATAGAAGATGTCATAAAATATTCTAAATTAGGTTCAAAAATTGATAAAAAGGTAAAAACATATTCTCTGGGAATGAAGCAGAGGCTGGGGCTTGCCCAGGCGCTTATGGGCCGCATATCCCTTTTGATATTGGATGAACCTACAAATGGGTTGGATCCAATCGGGGTTGTGGAACTTAAAAATACTATAAAGATTTTAGCTGAGGAAAAGGGGGTAAGTGTTCTTATATCTTCACATATTTTAAGTGAAATAGAGAGTATATGTACAAAGGTTGTTTTTATAGATGAGGGTAAAATTGTGGGCGTTGAAAAAATAGGCAGCAATTCCAAAGCCAGTAGTGCAAAAAACATGTTTATAAAAACGAATTTATCTGAAAAGGCATCGGAAATTATAAAAAATATATTTGATGTAAAACTGTTGGAAGTAAAAAATGATGGAGTCTCAATTTTAATAAATACTGAATCATGTGATTTATTTACGGTATTGAAAAGATTACATGACAGCGGAATAATTGTGGAAGGCTGTTTTGAAATAAAGCAAAATCTGGAAGATAAATTTATAAAGATGATGGGGGTAAATGATGATGAATAAATATATATGGGAGGAATTAAAAAGGATAGTTGTTAAAAAGAAAATTTGGATTGTCATTGTCCTTATGGTTACAATTGGATTTGGATTGATAATCACCTTGAAAACAAATACTCTGGAAGCACAATCCCAGAAATATAAAGCTCTTCTTGTCAATCAAAAAATAGGCAGAGATAAAGCCGATTCAGAATTGAAAAAGGCCGAGTTTTCCAGAGATATAGTGGGTACACAGAAGGAGATAAAAGATAGAGAAGAGCAGCTCAATGAAATAAAAAATTATGATAAATCAAAATTGGATGAGCGAATTCAAAAATTGGAAAGGGAAAATAACCCTGAGAATGAATACAAGCTGCTTCAATTGAAATATGAGAAAAAATATAATATAGAAAAAAATGAGCTTATACCAAAGGGAATGTATTCAGCTATGGAAATTCTGGCGTATTTTATACCGGTGTTTTTTTTACTTATTCTCATTGTATTCTTGTCCGACATAGTGTCAGGAGATTACTCTCCGAACACAATTAAGAATTTGGTTACAAAACCTATTTCAAGGAAGAAAATCATTATGTCCAAGTTTGTTGCTGCCATAATCTTAAGTACAGGTACGTTGATTGTAAGTACCTTAATATTCATACTGGAAGGTGGAATTCACCTTGGCATTTCAGATTTAAGGCTGCCTTTTGATGTAGGCGCAAAGTATGTTTTTGACAGCTCTCTCATATTGAGTCCAATAACCTCACAGATGAGGTATGTAAATGGAAGCAGATCAATTATTCCCCTCTGGAGTGCAATTATTGAAATGGTGTTGATTGCAATAATTGTTTCAATAGCCATTGTATCAATAATTCTGTTCATATCGGTTTTATGCAGAAATTCACTTATTTCATCTCTTATAAGTTTTATGTTAATTGGAGGAACGGCCGTCTGGTATCTTTTTGGTTTTGCAGGCAGATATGTTGTATCGGCAAAATACGGGGTTTTGGTAAAATTTCTGCCTGTTCCATATATAGTTGACGTAATAAGCACATTGAGTGGTGATATTTCTGTGCAACTTACCAGTACCATAAATGTAGCTTTTATATTGATAACCTGTTTAGCATGGACTCTAGTCATGCTGTTTTTAAGCAGTTATGTTTTTGGCAAAAGGGATTTTGATTGAAAATACAAAGTGCTATAATTTTAAATTGGGTGATTGATGTGAGGGAAAATATATTGATAATAGATGATGACAATGACATAAGGAATATGCTTGTAAATTATTTTCAAAAGGAAAGCTATACGGTATATAATGCTTCTGATGGAGAAAAAGGTCTGGAAATTTTAAAATCAAAGCCAGTTTCTCTGATAATTCTGGACATTATGATGCCCAAGATGGACGGATATACCATGCTGTCTAAACTCAGGAAATTCTCGAGTCTGCCTGTTATACTTCTCACTGCAAAAGACCAGCAAATGGACAAGATAAAAGGGTTCATAGCTGGATGTGATGATTATATAGTAAAGCCCTTTGATTTTACGGAACTCTCATTGAGGGTGATGGCTGTACTCAGGAGAGCTAAAGCCGGTAATACCCTGCAAAACCATATGCTGAAAATTAGGGATATAGAAATAAATACCCTGGAGCATACAGTAAAAAAAGATAATGTGGAAGTTGTGCTTACTCCAAAGGAATATGAAATTTTGTACACGCTGGCATCAAATAGGGGACGGGTATATTCCACCAGGACACTCTATGAGATAATCTGGAAGGATACCTTTCTGGAAAATGACAATACTGTAACCATGCATGTTAAAAATTTAAGGAGAAAACTGGGAGATAGTGTTAAGCAGGGTAAATACATAAAAACTATATGGGGAGTAGGTTATAAAATTGAAAAGGATATTTAAACTCAGGAGTGAACTGGCTTTTTCTGCAGTTTTTTCGGTGATTATATCACTTGTACTTGCAGTTTTTTTGAGAGAATTTGTTTTGGGTTCTTTTTTGAATAGTTATAATGGCACTCCTGAATATATATATAAAAACATGATTGCCCCAGTTGAACAGGACTTGAAAAATATGGATATGAATAATTCTGGAAAATTACAAAAATATATGGACAGAGAATATAGTATGACCTATTTTATTTTTGTAGTGAGAAAAGATGGAGGGGTGATAGCTTCAAATAATAGAGAAATTAAAAGTATAGATAATGATCAGATTGAAAATGGAAAAAGAACATTTAAATTTTTAAATGCCCATAGAGATAATCTGGTTAAAATAACCAGGTGTGATTACCTAAAAGATGGGTATTATCTGTATTACATATATACTGGCTATGGTAAATTGGATAATAGCAATATTGTAGGTGTAATGGCAATTTTAATCTTCATAATTGTATTTTTCACGCTCATATGGAAACGCATATCTTATATATCCAAAATAAAATCAACAGTTAGAAGTATTGCCGAAGGCGATCTATCCGAAAGAGTCCCTCTTAAATATAAAAACGAACTTAGAGAATTATCTGAAGACATAAATTATATGGCTTCAAGGATTGAAGGAGAGGAGAAAAACAGAAATGAATTCTTAACCAATATATCCCATGATCTGAGAACTCCTTTAACTACTATACTGGGGTATATAGACATGATTAAAAATGGAAAATATGATTCGAAACGTGAACTTGAGGATTATATAGATATAATGAATAAAAAAGGATTGTATTTAAAAAGTATGCTGGATGATTTTTTCGAATATTCGAAACTGTCTTCTAAGGACATAATACTTGAAAGGCAATGTCTGGAGTTAAATGAATTGGCACGGCAGGTGGCTGAAGAAGAGGAAGATGAATTTATACGGAAAGGCTTGAAGCTTTCACTCAAATTACCTCAGGAATCTATTGGTATCAAAGCAGATCCCAATCTGTTTCTGAGGGCAGTGAATAATCTTTTAAGCAATGCGCTCAAGTATTCTAAAGATGGTACAATTGTTGAATTCAATGTAAGCAGGGAAAAATACAATGATAGTTTTTATTCAGTGGTTTCAGTATCAAATGTTCCTGAAACTCCAATTGGCGATGAAGATATAGAAAATTTTTTTGAAAGACTGTATAAAGGTGATTTGTCCAGAAAAAAAGAGGGCAGCGGCCTGGGCTTGTCCATTGTAAGAGAAATAGTCAAACACCACGGTGGGTTTGTAAAGGCATGTAGGGAAAACGAGAAGCTGGTGTTTAAAATATTCATGGATGTAAAGTGCTAAAACTTAATATTATTAAATGTTTCCTAATTATAAAAAAGATAACTTTGTTGTTGTCTTTTTTAATTTGAAAATTAATTTATATGTAATGCAATATCATACAAGAATTATTGATTTATTTATGGTATCTTTAAAAACGAGTAGAAAGGAGTATTATAAAATGCAAAAGGAAGCTCGAACTGTTTATTTAGATAAGGAGTTAAATATAGAAGCTTATAATTTTAAAGGAATTAAGCAGAAATTTCCCAACCATTTTCACGAGTATTATGTTATTGGCTTTATTAAAAATGGAAGGCGGCATTTGTCTTGTAAAAATAAAGAATACGATATTAAAAATGGTGATTTAATTTTATTTAATCCTCATGACAATCATACTTGTGAACAGATTGATGGAAGGGCACTTGATTATAGATGCTTAAATATTAAACCTGATGCAATGAAACAAATTGTATTTGAAATTACAGGTAAAAATTATATGCCGTATTTTACAGAGCCTGTAATATTCAATAATGATATTGTGACATCATTACAGGAATTATACTTTATGATTATGCAAGGTGAAAAAGATTTTAAAAAAGAGGAAATTTTTTTGTTTATAATTGAACAATTGATAACTGAGTATGCTAAACCAATATCTGCAGCTGTTATACAGGAAATAAATACGGAGATTAAAACAGTATGTGACTTTCTGGAAAAAAATTATATGAAAAATATTACACTGAATGATCTGAGTAATCTGACAGGGATAAGTAAATACAATTTGGTGCGTTCATTTACCAAGCAAAAAGGAATATCACCTTATAGTTATCTTGAGAGCATTCGTATAGATAAATCTAGGAAATTTTTGGAAAATGGAATTAGCCCAATAGAGGTTGCATTAAATACAGGATTTACTGACCAAAGCCATTTTAGTAAATTTTTCAAAAAGTTCATTGGTTTGACTCCAAAACAATATATGAATATTTTTATAGATAAATTTACGGACAAAGGAGAATATGAATGAATAAACAAGAGAACATAAAATGTGTCATGGTAATAAATGAAGATCTTCCATTGGGGGTGATTGCAAATACATCAGCAATATTGGGCATTACCTTAGGAAAACATATTCCTGAATTAGTAGGCAAAGATGCTGCTGACGCTTCCGGGAAAAAGCATCTAGGTATTATTACAATTCCAGTACCGATTTTAAAGGGGAATAAAGAGATTATTAGAGAATTAAGAGAAAAACTATATACTTCTGATTTTGATGATGTTATTGCGGTTGACTTTTCGGATGTTGCACAAAGTTGCAATGTTTACAGTGAGTATCTACAGAAAGTATCAACTGTTTTGGAAAATCAGCATACATATTTTGGAATTGCTATTTTTGGTAATAAGAAGAAAATTAATAAATTAACAGGTAGTATGCCTTTGTTAAGATAGTCAATATTCACAAATTCATAATAGCCGCCTAACTTAAATAACCACAGTTCCCTAATTAATCAAAAAAAAGTTACAACTTAAAAAACAGTATTAAAAGTACAAGGTAGTTTAATTATTGATATTTCAATAATTAAACTACCTTGTACTTTCTTTGGAGGCGCCACCCAGATTTGAACTGGGGATGAAGGTTTTGCAGACCTCTGCCTTACCACTTGGCTATAGCGCCGTGTATAAATGGAGCGGAAGACGGGATTTGAACCCGCGACGTTCACCTTGGCAAGGTGACGCTCTACCACTGAGCCACTCCCGCACATTTAAAATGAATGGTGGCCAGACCAGGAATCGAACCAGGGACACGAGGATTTTCAGTCCTCTGCTCTACCGACTGAGCTATCTGGCCACATGGCGACCCAGAAGGGGTTCGGACCCTCGACCTCCGGCGTGACAGGCCGGCACTCTAACCAACTGAGCCACTGGGCCATAATATGGTGGGCACAACAGGGCTCGAACCTGTGACCCTCTGCTTGTAAGGCAGATGCTCTCCCAGCTGAGCTATGCGCCCATAAGCACATTATTACCACGACAATTCATATTATATATTGAGTTCTATATATTGTCAATACCTTGCATAAAAAAATCAGCCGGGCTGTAGTGGATTTCAAAATTGTTGCTAATATATTCTTATTTGGAATTTATTCTATATATTGATCAATATTTTGAAAATGTTGATTTTAGTATGTCGATATTTGACAATAGAAATTTGAATATAGATTTTGTTTAGATGCATACTATTTTTGAAGGGAGTGTGAATAATGCTGTTATTAACTATAGTTTACAATAAAGAAAGAGAAAATGTAATACAGGGAATCCAGGAATTAAAGGAATATTTTAGACATAAAGGTGTGCTTATTGGGATATATGAAAGTATAGAATCTGATACTCACTTCCTTAAGTTATTTTGTGATAGAGAAATTAATAGCAAACTTATGAATATATTCAATATGTATGTTGCAAATATTATATATGGTATAGTAATAGAGGAATTTTGTGAAAAAGATATCTTGAATTTTTTGTCTGATGAATATTTTTTTCTCAAATATGATGAATTGGAAGAAATCAAACTAGAAAGTATAAGAGTGCTAAAGGGCGAGATGAAAATTATAGATGATAATTCTATATCCTGTATAAATAAAAGAAATGAGATACTAGATAAAATATCAAGTTGTATAAGTGAGAACAATGAAATAAATATAGATGGATTTGTGACTTTTAGAATAAAAGAACTTTTAGACGATTTAGAAAGTATAGTTGATAAAGTAGTGGAAAAATATATGGTAAATAAAGAATATAATGAATTTATAAAGCTTTTAAAATATTTTGTAGAAATTCAGGAAAGTAAAATAGATTATTTAAGTATAATAA